>NZ_CAWOJA010000010.1:0-86404 GCF_963881615.1 Rahnella sp. CJA17(1/100)
CAGCAACGCAGCGATGCTAAAACTGCCCTCGAGACGTGAGCGTGAATATGTCAGGGAAGTGAGAGAAAAAAGGTCGAAATATCCCTTAAAAAACAATGCCGGTCACCTTAAGTGACCGGCATTAGCCTTCAGGGCGGTTTTTCTTTGCATCAAATCATGCTGATGTTTATTTAGCAGCGTCTTTTACAGCGTCAGGTTTAACACGGCGTTTGCCGACGTTTTTGCTGTCACGATGGCGAACTTTAACTTTCACCTTCGATTTTTCCTGATCCGCTTTCTGCTTCTCTTTGCGTTTCGCCAGCACTTTCTTCGACGGCTTACCGGTGACTTTCTCGCTCGGTGCTTTCGTTTTTGGACGGAACTCGTCCAGTACGCGTGCTTTCAACGGCTCGTTAAGGTAACGGCCGATCTTACCGAGCAGCAGATGGTCATGCGCTTCCACGAAAGAAATCGCGGTCCCTTTACGACCAGCACGACCGGTACGGCCGATACGGTGCAGATAGATATCAGCGGTCAGCGGCAGGTCAAAGTTGAAGACATGGCTGATGTCGTTGATATCCAGGCCACGGGCAGCAATGTCGGTCGCAACGAGGACGTTAACGCGGTCTTCAACCATACGTTTGACGGCTTCGGTACGTTTCACCTGCACCATTTCGCCTTCAAGATAACAGGAGTTAATCCCTGCTTCGCGCAACCACGCAACCAGCTCATGCACACGCTCGCGTTTACGCACAAAGATCACGGATTTAGTGACATCTTCCTGTTTCAGCAAATGGATGAGCATCCGGGTTTTATGCGCCAGATCGTCGGCACGATAATACCATTGCAGGATTTTTTTGCGTTCGCGGCGTGACGGGTCAGCTTCGATTTCCACCGGCTCAGTCAGGATGCGTTCTGCGAATTCACGGATGGCTTCCCCTTCCAGCGTTGCGGAGAACAGCAACGTCTGTTTGCGCCAGCGTGCTTCGGCGGAAATCGTTTCGATGTCCTGAGCAAAACCCATGTCCAGCATGCGGTCGGCTTCGTCGAGGATCAGCGTTTCGATTGCGCGGCAGTCAAAGTTTTCTTCTTTAATGTATTGCAGCAAACGACCGGTGGTCGCAACAACGATGTCCTGGTTTTCGCTGAACACTTCGGCGTGGTTCATATAAGCCACACCGCCGGTGATGGTGGCGATATCCAGTTCGGTATGTTTGGCTAACTCACGCGCCTGCTCAGCAACCTGCATAGCAAGTTCACGGGTTGGCGTGAGGATCAGAATTCGTGGCGGACCAGATTTCTTACGCGGGAAATCCAGCAAATGCTGCAATGCAGGCAGCAGGAATGCCGCTGTTTTGCCGGTGCCGGTAGGAGCCGAACCCAACACATCGCGTCCGTCCATTGCTGGCGGAATGGCCTCTGCCTGAATGACAGTAGGACGGCTATAGCCTTTGTCGCCAAGGGCTTCAATCAGGCGTTCATCGAGTTCGAGTTCGGAAAAAGTGGTTACAGTCATGGTCTACCTCTACTTGGGGCGCCGATTATAGACGTGTTAGACGCGATCTTCACCTATTTAAGCGGTTTGCGTGGCTTTTACTCTGCTTCTCTTTGCCCTATGCTACGACAGTTTTCGTTTACAGGCCTGTTGGCTGGCGTAATTACGGTGAAATTAGTGACAAAAGTAGTCAGTTCCGCAAACCCTTTACGGCGTAATGGATTTACCTTTAAGCAGTTTTTCGTTGCGCATGACCGATGCGCGATGAAAGTCGGTACCGATGGTGTCCTGCTCGGTGCCACGGCGCCGGTTAGCCATGCACGACGTGTTCTTGATATTGGCTGCGGCAGCGGCCTGATTGCCATGATGCTGGCGCAACGCAGTAATGCTCAAACTGTTATTGATGCCGTCGAACTCGAACCTTCCGCAGCGGCGCAGGCTGAGGAGAATTTCCGCAACTCAGTTTGGGCGCAAAGGCTGGCGGTGTATGCGCAGGACATTAATGCTTATGCCAGCGAACATCAGGCTGAATACGATCTGATTGTGAGTAATCCGCCTTACTTTGAATCGGCTGTTGCCTGTCGCGATGAAGCCCGAAATGCCGCCCGTTACACCGAAACTCTGACGCACGATGCATTGCTTGAATGCGCAAATAAGCTGCTTACGCTAGAGGGATTGTTTAGTGTTGTTTTGCCGTACGACATCGGGCTGGCGTTTGAAACTCTGGCTCATCGAAAAGGCTGGTTCAGTGCACGGCGGATGGCCGTACGCGACCGACCGGGAAAACCGCTTAACCGGCTAGTGCTGACCTTATCAAGGCAATCAGTTGAAAGGGTTGACGAGGAACTGGCACTGCGGAAATCGGAAGGCGTTTACAGCGAAGCATTCTGTGCGCTGATTACTGATTTTTATCTGAATTATTAGCGGATGGCTGGGCTTTCAAAAAGTGCGTTCCTTCGCACTTTCCCGATACCATTGCTGCAAATATTACGGCTGCAAAATGGTCGGCTGCGGATTTTCCTGTAGATCAGGATAGTCCAGCGTGAAATGCAGTCCTCGACTCTCTTTGCGTTCCAGGGCACTGCGGACGATCAACTCGGCAACCAGCACCAGATTTCTCAATTCCAGCAAATTATTGGAAATACGGAAGTTGGCATAATACTCGTCAATTTCCTGTTGCAGCGTCATGATGCGGCGCAACGCACGCTCAAGACGTTTTGTCGTGCGTACAATCCCTACGTAATCCCACATAAACAGCCGCAATTCATGCCAGTTATGCTGAATGACCACCTGCTCATCGGAATTATCCACCCGGCTTTCATCCCATTGCGGAATATTTGTCGCCAGTTTTGCATGCGGCAGACGTTTAATTATATCTTCTGCTGCCGACCAGCCATAAACCACGCATTCCAGCAGTGAGTTAGAGGCCAGACGGTTAGCGCCATGCAGGCCGGTATAACTGACTTCGCCAATCGCATACAAACCATCGAGATCGGTGCGCCCGTGCTGATCAACCATTACGCCGCCGCAGGTGTAATGCGCAGCCGGAACAATCGGGATGGCCTCTTTGGTCAGATCAATACCCAGTGATTGCAGCTTTTCATCAATCATCGGGAAATGATGCTTAATGAATTCCGGCGGGCGATGGCTGATATCGAGATACATGCAGTCGGCGCCAAGACGCTTCATTTCATGGTCGATGGCCCGTGCCACCACATCGCGCGGTGCCAGTTCCCCACGTTCATCGAAATCCGGCATAAAACGGGTGCCATCCGGGCGTTTGAGCAGGGCACCTTCGCCGCGCAGTGCTTCCGTCAGCAGAAAGTTACGTGCCTGAGGGTGATAGAGGCACGTCGGGTGAAACTGGTTGAATTCAAGATTGGCAACACGGCAGCCTGCGCGCCACGCCATGGCGACGCCATCGCCGGAAGAGATATCCGGATTGGTCGTGTACTGATAGACCTTGGCTGCGCCCCCCGTGGCCAGTACAACGGCCTTGGCACGGAGCGTTTCAACGTGCTCTTTATCGCGGTTCCAGACATACGCGCCAACGACGCGTTGTGTCCCCGGCAATCCAAGCTTGCTTGAGGTAATTAAATCAACGGCATTATAGCGTTCTTTCACGCAAATATTGGCGTGTGCCCTTGCTTTCCCAACCAGCGTAGTCTCTACTTCTTTACCTGTAGCATCAGCAGCATGCAGGATCCTACGGTGGCTGTGGCCGCCTTCACGTGTCAGATGATAACGCTCTTCTGAGCTTGTGTTGGTTTCGGTATCAAACAGTACGCCCTGGTCGATCAACCACTGGACACAATGACGTGCGTTGCTCGCGATAAATTCAACAGCTTCTTTATCGCATAAGCCCGCACCGGCAATTAATGTGTCATCAACATGTGAGGCAATGCTGTCTGCTTCGTCGAAAACGGCGGCAATCCCGCCCTGGGCGTAAAATGTTGAGCCTTCGTTGAGCGGGCCTTTACTGAGAACAGTGACATGACAGTGGTCTGCAAGTCGCAAAGCCAAAGAAAGGCCTGCAGCGCCACTTCCGATTATCAATACATCGCTAACAAATTCAGATGAAGGTTGCATAACGTATGATGTTTGCAGAAGAAGAGGGAAATTCATGTTAGCCTAAACTCCCGTGCAAAAGCCACGGGCTTGAGACTTCAATAGAAAAAACAACGGCGATGTGGAACTTAATGTTTCATGTGAACTCCAAGCAGTACTTGCTCAGGAATATAATGATGAAAGCTGGCAGTACGACTTTAAGCGCGGAGAAGATTTTGGGGAGATTTTACCTCGGATGAGCGAGCAGTTAGCCGATCAGGTTCTGGTTGAGCGGGTCCAGAAGGGTGATCAAAAATCGTTCAATTTACTGGTTATTCGTTACCAGCATAAGGTAGCGAGCCTTGTATCCCGCTATGTGCCACAAGGTGATGTGCCTGATGTGGTTCAGGAATCTTTTATCAAAGCATATCGTGCGCTGGAATCTTTCCGCGGCGACAGTGCTTTTTATACCTGGCTGTATCGTATTGCAGTCAACACAGCGAAAAACTATTTAGTTGCTCAGGGGCGACGCCCGCCATCCAGTGATGTCGACGCGAATGAAGCCGAAAATTTCGAAAGTGGCGGTGCACTGAAAGAAATTTCGAACCCTGAGAACTTGATGTTGTCTGAAGAGTTACGGAAGATTGTTTTCCGTACTATTGAAGCACTTCCTGAAGATCTTCGTATGGCGATTACCTTGAGGGAGTTGGATGGATTGAGCTACGAAGAAATAGCCGCCATCATGGATTGTCCGGTGGGTACGGTGAGATCCCGTATATTCCGTGCCCGGGAAGCAATTGATAACAAAGTTCAACCGCTCATCCAGCGTTAGAGATGACGGACACAGGAAGGATACTTAGGCATGCAGAAAGAAAAGCTTTCCGCTCTGATGGATGGTGAAGCCATTGATACCGAACTGTTAAGTTCGTTATCAACAGATACCAGGCTTCAGCAAGACTGGCAGAGTTATCATTTGATCCGCGATACCTTACGTGGTGATATTGGGAACGTTGTGCATCTGGATATCGCAGACCGTGTGGCCGCAGCGCTGGCTAATGAGCCGGTAAAACTGGTGCCGGGTTCAGCAACCGAATCACAACCTCAGCCTCATACCTGGCAAAAAATGCCATTCTGGCAGAAGGTGCGCCCTTGGGCGAGTCAGTTGACTCAGGTCGGCGTGGCTGCTTGTGTATCACTTGCTGTGATTGTTGGCGTTCAGCATTATAACCAGCCTGACGCATCGGGTGCTTCTCCGGAAACCCCAGCGTTCAATACGTTGCCTATGATGGGTAAAGCCTCCCCGGTGAGCTTCGGCGTGCCAAATGAAGGCAATACCACCAGCGGGCAACAGAATGTTCAGGAGCAACGTAAGCGCATTAATGCGATGTTGCAGGATTACGAATTGCAGCGTCGCTTGCATTCAGAGCAGCTTCAACTCGAACCAGTTACTCCTCAGCAAGCCGCTGTTCAGGTCCCAGGAACTCAGTCTTTAGGAACGCAAACGCAGTAATGAAGCAAATTTGGTTTGCCGTTTGTTTAGCTGCGGGCAGCCTGCTTACTCCAAGTATCGCCTCGGCAGATTCTTCTTCCGAGGCGTTACTGCAAGAGATGGGCAAAGCTTCCCAGACGCTGAATTATGAAATGGGTTTTATCAACATTACGAAGCAAGGGATTGATTCCTTTCGCTATCGTCATGCTGTCTCTCATCAAACTTCCCTCGCTCAACTGGTTCTGATGGATGGTCCGCGCCGTGAAATTGTCCAGCGTGGAAAAGACGTCAGCTACTTTGAGACCGGTTTACAGCCCTTTACGTTGGATGGCGATCATATCGTTGATTCCCTGCCTTCCATCGTGTTCAGCGATTTTTCTCTTCTGACCAAATACTACGATTTTATCGCCGTAGGCCGCGCACGCACAGCGGATCGCCTGAGTCAGGTGATCAGAGTTGTATCCCGCGATGGTACCCGATTCAGTTATGTCATATGGATCGATGAGCAGACGAAATTGCCGATGCGTGTCGATTTACTGGATCGTGACGGTGAAACGCTTGAGCAGTTCCGTGTGATCAGTTTTGATGAGGGAGAACAAGTTGTTGGAACGCTTTCTGATCTCGAAAAAGCCAGTTTACCGCCTGTGCTGTCTTTACCTGCGTCTGAGCAGGTGAAGTTTGACTGGCAAATAAAATGGCTGCCGGCTGGCGTGACAGAGGTGGCAAGTAGCCGCCGAAACTTGCCCAATATGCCCGTATCGATAGAATCGCGGCTGTACACTGACGGATTGTTCAGTTTCTCTGTAAATGTCAGTGCAACAACTAATGGCCCTTCTGAGCAGTTGATCAGGCAAGGGCGCAGAACTGTGCAGACTGAAATACGCAATGGCAATGAAATTACGGTCGTCGGTGAGCTTCCTCCTTCGACTGCCAAACGTGTTGCCGATAGCATCGTTTTCTCAGAAAAGTAGCTTTTAATCAGAAAAACTGCCTTCGCAATAGAAATACAGGGTGATTACATGATGAAAGAATGGGCCACGGTGGTGTCGTGGAAAGACGGTATTGCGACGTTGCGTTGTGAAACACAGGCGGGTTGCAGTAGTTGCCATTCACGTTCAGGGTGTGGCGCTCGCGTATTGAATGAGTTAGGGCCGCAGACTGAACATAATCTTCAGGTCAGCGTTAACGAGCCTCTTGCACCTGGTCAGAAAGTTGAACTGGGGATACCGGAAGGAAGCCTGTTGCGCTCGGCGTTGCTGGTTTATATGACGCCGCTCTTTGGTGTGATTGCGGGTGGTGGTGCGTTGCAGGCCTTGCTGAAAGCAGATGTATACGCGGTTATTGGTGCGGTGTTGGGTGGTGGATTAGGTTTCCTGATTGCTAAAGCACTGGCTGCGAAAGTCGATGGAAAAGCAGGTTACCAGCCAGTCATCTTGCAGGTGGGTTTGCCTCCTGATGCTTTCCGTTATTCGGTTGAAAGCAAACTCCCTTCTTAACTTTCTGCATCCTACAGTGCTTAAAAATGCCACAGTGTTCGCTAACCCTGTGGCATTTTTTTAGTTTCTGACCGGTATACGGTTTTGGATCATATGCTCGATCAATGCGATGAAAAGATCTGCGCTAGAAAGCGATGTATACTCTACAGAGAAAAGGATGCGGCCGTGTTTATCGAGCAGACGTATTAACGGGCTGTTGCTGCCGCCACTGATAAACTGAATATCCTCAACAGGCACTATTTTCCCTTCGTCGGTGGTTAACACCAACGCGCTCAGATGTATCTTTTTTTCGTTCAGCGCCAGAAGGTTAGCGCCGATAAATCTTTTCCACCCGCAATGTGGATTCACCAGATATGTAAAAAGAATATCTCCCCCCTGAGCCAGCCTGTTTAGGGCCCATGGGCCGCGATACATCAGGTGTTCGTTTTTAATGACTTCAATTAATCTTTCAGAATTGGCAATGTTTGGCGTAATACGATGCCAGGTTTTGCTATTTCCCTCACGGAAGATCATCGTATTTAAAATACGACGGGTGTATTTTCCGGTTCTGAATCGATATATATCCATGATGCGGTCAAAAGGAATAAAACGATTTTTTTTATCCGTTTGGCTTATAACTAAAATTCCATTTTCATGAAGCTGATAGAATTGATTGGGTCGTATCAGACGTCGCAGCAGAATGAGCACCACCCCCAGGGCAATACTGAGCAGAGCGGACAAAATTACGGTATGCAGCCCCTCAGCGGTGTGGCCAAAGGCCAGCAAAAATGCAATTTGCACTGCGCCGCCGATCAACAACAACACAGACAGGACCAGAGTGATCCAAGAGTTGGCTTTGGCAAAGCCATGCTGACTGAGCAGCCGCCCTTCATTGATCATATTGATAACCTTGTGACCGGATTGAATTAAAAATAAAAAAGATATTTGTGGAAGAAGTTGAATGAGAACTTTATGAGTTAGAAATTATGTAATTTCTTTTATAACAATATATTAAGTTTCAATACGCGTTTCTGTATATGGGGATTTTCCTAAAACCAAAAGGCAGGAAGCCCATACATGGAATACCGGACTGAGACAAACCTAGGAAGCACACAGACGCTCCGGTAATGAAAACAAATGAAAATGTGGGGATTTCATCCTGAGAAAGCTCGCATAATCTGGAGTTAGGGTGTGCGGAGACTAGGTTTTCATGGTGCTGGCATGTAGAATGCTGCGACTTAGGCGAAAGACAGCCAACCTACAAACCGTCGCTGTATGTTCATGGCGAATGATTCAGAAATACCAAGGTAGAAAAACTTTTATAATGAAGCATATACGAAATTTCTCCATTATTGCCCACATTGACCACGGTAAGTCGACGCTGTCAGACCGTATTATTCAAATTTGCGGTGGCTTAGCCGACCGTGAAATGGAAGCGCAGGTCCTCGACTCAATGGATCTTGAGCGTGAACGCGGCATCACCATCAAAGCGCAAAGCGTGACGCTCGACTACAAGGCAAAAGATGGTCAGGTTTATCACCTGAACTTTATCGACACGCCGGGGCACGTTGACTTTTCCTATGAAGTATCCCGCTCTCTCGCTGCCTGCGAAGGCGCATTATTAGTGGTGGATGCTGGTCAGGGTGTTGAAGCCCAGACGCTGGCAAACTGCTATACCGCGATGGAAATGGATCTGGAGGTCGTGCCGGTTCTGAACAAAATCGACTTACCGGCCGCCGATCCTGATCGTGCAGCGCAGGAAATCGAAGACATCGTGGGTATCGATGCCACGGATGCTGTTCGTTGTTCCGCGAAAACCGGTGTCGGTGTGCCAGAAGTGCTGGAGCGTCTGGTGCGTGATGTGCCACCGCCGGAAGGTGATCCTGAGGCGCCACTTCAGGCGTTGATCATCGATTCATGGTTCGATAACTATCTCGGCGTTGTTTCTCTGGTGCGTATCAAAAACGGCACCATGAGAAAGGGCGACAAAATTAAAGTGATGAGTACCGGGCAGGTTTATAACGCCGATCGCCTGGGTATTTTCACGCCTAAGCGTGTCGATAAAGACATTCTGAACTGCGGTGAGGTCGGCTGGCTGGTATGCGCGATTAAAGATATCCTCGGCGCACCAGTGGGGGACACCCTGACTCTGGCTCGTCAGCCTGCTGACAAAGCGCTGCCGGGTTTCAAGAAAGTGAAACCTCAGGTTTACGCTGGCCTGTTCCCGGTCAGCTCCGATGATTATGAAAACTTCCGTGATGCGTTAGGCAAGCTAAGCCTTAACGATGCATCCCTGTTCTACGAACCAGAAAGTTCTACCGCGCTGGGCTTCGGTTTCCGTTGTGGCTTCCTGGGGCTGCTGCACATGGAAATCATTCAGGAACGTCTGGAACGTGAATACGATCTGGATCTGATCACCACAGCACCGACTGTTGTTTATGAAGTTCTGACGACCGGCAATGAAACTGTCTATGTGGACAGTCCGTCTAAACTGCCTGCACTGAATAACATTCTGGAACTGCGTGAGCCTATCGCTGAGTGTCACATGCTGATGCCACAGGAATATCTGGGTAGCGTGATTACATTGTGTATTGAGAAACGTGGTGTCCAGACCAACATGGTTTACCACGGTAATCAGGTCGCACTGACTTATGAAATCCCGATGGCGGAAGTGGTACTCGATTTCTTCGACCGTCTGAAGTCAACGTCACGCGGTTATGCGTCGCTTGATTACAATTTCAAACGTTTTCAGACTTCTGACATGGTACGTGTTGATGTTCTAATCAACGGCGACCGTGTGGATGCACTGGCGCTGATCACTCACCGTGGCAATTCCCAGTTCCGTGGACGCCAGCTGGTTGAGAAGATGCAGGAACTGATCCCGCGTCAGCAGTTCGATATTGCTATCCAGGCGGCGATTGGTGCTCACATCATTGCCCGTTCAACCGTGAAGCAATTACGTAAAAACGTTCTTGCCAAATGTTATGGCGGCGACGTCAGCCGTAAGAAGAAACTCTTGCAGAAACAGAAAGATGGTAAGAAACGCATGAAACAAGTGGGTAATGTTGAGTTACCACAAGAAGCGTTCCTGGCCATTCTTCACGTGGGCAAAGACAGCAAGTAAATCCTTTATTGAGTCGTAGGGAGTATGCATGGCTAACATGTTTGCCCTGATTCTGGCGGTTGCAACGCTGGTGTCAGGGATTATCTGGTGCCTTGATCGTTTCAAGCTGGCACCCGCACGCCGGGCTAAAGTTGCTAAAATTAAGGCTGAAACGGGTGGTGCTGTTGACGATTCAACGCTGAACAAAGTGGCGAAGCAACCGGGCTGGGTGGAAACCTGTGCTTCGGTATTCCCTGTCTTGCTAGTTGTGTTTGTGGTGCGTTCATTTATTTATGAACCTTTCCAGATCCCGTCTGGCTCGATGATGCCGACGCTGCTTATTGGTGATTTCATCGTGGTTGAGAAATATGCCTACGGCCTGAAAGATCCCATTACTCAAACCAAGCTGATCTCAACCGGTGAACCGAAACGTGGTGATGTGGTGGTATTTAAATATCCGCAAAACCCGAGCGTGGACTATATTAAACGCCTGGTAGGCTTGCCCGGTGACCGGGTGACTTACGATCCGTTCAGCAAGCAGGTGACCGTTCAGCCTGCTTGCGAAACGGGCAAAAATTGCAGCACCGCGCTGGCTGTGACATATGATTCCGGTGTTGCCAGTGATTTCGTGCAGACTTTTGGTCAGTCTTCGGGCGGCGAAGCGAGCAGTGGTTTCTTTGAAACGCCGCCGTCCGCTAACGTGCCGCAAGACGGTATTCGTCTTGTACAGCGCAATGAAACGCTGGGCAATGTGACGCATCGTATTCTGACCGTGCCAGGTGCACGTGACCAACTGGGGGCTTATTATCAGCAACCGGGTCAGCCACTGGGGACATGGGTGGTGCCGGCTGGCCATTATTTCATGATGGGTGATAACCGTGATAATAGCGCTGACAGCCGTTATTGGGGTTTTGTGCCGGAACAGAATTTAGTGGGTAGAGCTTCTGCAATTTGGATGAGCTTTAAAAAACAGGAAGGTGAATGGCCTACCGGTGTTCGTTTAAGCCGTATTGGTGGAATTCATTAATTTAATGATGCCTATTAGCGCAGCATTATATTTCCACTCGTTGTAGAATATCCTTTCGGGCGATAAAAGTTGGCTCCCCTGATTTTAAATTTTAATTTAAGACGAACAGAGGGAGCCACTGCAAACGAAACAGCTTTGGATTGGCTTAGGGCGAAGCAGGCCTGTTCCGTATGCTGAAGTTTTTGACGCATTCTTAGTCTATTGGTAACTCATGAATCCCATCGTAATAAACAGGCTTCAGCGGAAGCTGGGCTACACTTTTCAACAGCAGGAGCTTTTATTGCAGGCACTGACTCACCGCAGCGCAAGCAGTAAACACAATGAGCGTTTAGAGTTCCTGGGTGACTCAATTCTTAGTTATGTCATTGCTAACGCGCTGTATCATCGTTTTCCTCGCGTAGACGAGGGCGATATGAGTCGCATGCGTGCCACGTTAGTACGTGGAAATACGCTGGCGGAAATGGCGCGTGAATTCGATCTCGGCGAATGCTTACGCTTAGGGCCGGGCGAATTGAAAAGTGGTGGTTTCCGCCGCGAGTCGATTCTTGCGGATACGGTGGAGGCACTCATTGGCGGCGTGTTTCTGGACAGTGATATCCAGACCGTCGAAAAGCTGATTCTCGATTGGTACCGTAGTCGTTTAGACGAAATCAGTCCCGGTGATAAGCAGAAAGACCCAAAAACCCGTTTACAGGAGTTTTTGCAAGGTCGCCATCTGCCGTTGCCTTCTTATCTGGTTGTGCAGGTTCGCGGTGAAGCGCACGATCAGGAGTTTACCATCCACTGCCAGGTCAGTGGCTTGAGCCAGCCGGTTGTAGGAACCGGTTCAAGTCGCCGTAAAGCCGAGCAGGCGGCAGCGGAACAAGCGCTGATACAGCTGGAGCTTGAATGAGCGAAGAAAAGAATTACTGTGGTTTTGTTGCAATCGTAGGCCGTCCTAACGTCGGCAAATCTACCTTGCTGAATGAATTATTGGGGCAAAAAATCTCCATTACTTCCCGCAAACCGCAAACCACGCGTCACCGTATCATGGGTATCCATACCGAAGGGCCCTATCAGGCCATTTACGTGGATACCCCGGGGCTGCATATTGAAGAAAAACGGGCCATCAACCGTCTGATGAACCGTGCTGCAAGCAGCTCAATCGGTGATGTTGAACTGGTGATCTTCGTTGTTGAAGGCACTCACTGGACTCCGGATGACGAAATGGTGGTTAACAAACTGCGTGATTTGAAATCACCGGTTCTGCTGGCGATCAACAAGATTGATAACGTCACCGACAAATCTAAGCTGTTGCCACATTTGCAATTCCTTAGTGAGCAGATGAACTTCGTCGATATCGTGCCTATCTCTGCAGAGAAAGGCACGAATGTTGATACTATCGCAGCTCTGGTGCGTAAACGTCTGCCGGAAGCGGTTCATCACTTCCCGGAAGATTACATTACTGACCGTTCACAGCGCTTTATGGCTTCTGAAATCATCCGTGAAAAACTGATGCGTTTCCTGGGCGAAGAGCTGCCGTATTCTGTGACCGTTGAAATCGAACGCTTTGTCAGCAATGAACGGGGTGGGTACGACATCAATGGCCTGATTCTGGTAGAACGTGAAGGCCAGAAGAAAATGGTTATCGGTAATAAAGGCTCTAAAATCAAGACGATTGGCATTGAAGCCCGCCATGACATGGAAAACATGTTTGAAGCGAAAGTCCATCTTGAGTTGTGGGTTAAGGTCAAATCCGGCTGGGCAGACGACGAACGTGCGTTGCGCAGTCTGGGTTATGTAGACGACTTATAAGGTCCGCGCCTATGGAAGGCTGGCAACGCGCATTTGTTTTGCATGGGCGACCTTACAGTGAAACCAGCTTAATGCTGGATCTGTTCACTGAGGGACAAGGGCGGGTTCGCATACTGGCTAAAGGTGCGCGTGGTCGCCGGTCCAATTTAAAAGGCTGCCTGCAGCCTTTTACGCCTTTACTGGTTCGCTGGAGCGGGCGGGGAGAAGTGAAAACCTTGCGTAATGCCGAACCTGTCTCCCTGGCACTTCCCCTTTCAGGTCTGATGCTTTACAGCGGTCTGTACGTCAATGAACTCGTTTCTCGGGTGCTTGAGCAGGAAGCTAATTACTCTTCGTTGTTCTTCGATTATCTCAATTGTCTGCAAAATCTCGCCAGTGCCAGCGGTTCTCCTGAGTATGCGTTGCGTCAGTTCGAACTCTCTCTTTTACATCATCTGGGTTACGGCGTGGATTTCCTGCATTGCGCAGGCAGCGGTGAAGAAGTCAGTGACACCATGACGTACCGTTACCGTGAAGAAAAAGGTTTTATCGCCAGTCTGGTGATTGATAATTCCAGTTTCACCGGCAGAGATTTGAAAGCACTGGCCAGCCGTGAATTCCCGGATGTCTCAACGCTGCGGGCTGCCAAGCGTTTTACCCGTATGGCGCTGAAACCTTATCTTGGCGGCAAACCCCTGAAAAGCCGCGAGCTCTTCCGCCAGTTTCAGGTCAAAAAACCTGTCTCACCTTCTGACAATTCTTCCAGCTAATTCGGACTCCGGGCTACACGCCGCCACTCTCAAGGGTGTAAACTGCAGAAATTAGCTTTTTGTTCCATTCATAAATCAATTCATTCTTAAATCTGGAGCTGTTATGGCTGAGTTGCTGTTGGGCGTTAATATTGATCACATTGCGACACTGCGTAATGCACGCGGTACGGCTTACCCTGATCCGGTTCAGGCGGCATTTATCGCTGAGCAGGCTGGTGCTGATGGGATCACCGTCCACCTGCGTGAAGATCGCCGTCATATCACCGATCGCGACGTACGCCTCCTGCGTCAGACTATCCAAACCCGCATGAACCTCGAAATGGCTGTCACCGATGAAATGGTCGGTATTGCCTGTGAAGTTTTACCGCATTTCTGCTGTCTGGTGCCCGAAAAACGCGAAGAAGTGACGACCGAAGGGGGGCTGGATGTGGCTGGTCAGTTGGATAAAATGACCGTTGCAGTCAGCCGTCTCAGCGAAGCGGGCATACTGGTTTCCCTGTTTATCGACCCGGATATGCGCCAGATTGATGCTGCCGTTGCTGTGGGGGCGCCTTATATCGAAATCCATACCGGTGCTTATGCTGAAGCGAAAACTGACCTTGAACGTCAGGCCGAGCTGGAGCGCATTAAACAGGGCGCGGCATATGCAGCCGGTAAAGGTCTGAAAGTGAATGCCGGCCACGGTCTGACATACCACAACGTGCAGCCGATCGCCGCATTGCCTGAAATGCATGAGCTGAATATCGGCCATGCGATTATCGGTCAGGCTGTTATCGACGGATTATCTTGTGCAGTACGTGAAATGAAAAACCTGATGCGGGAAGCGCGCCGGTAATGAGTATTTTAGGTTTAGGTACGGATATCGTTGAAATTTCCCGTATCGAAGCGGTGATTGAACGCAGTGGCGACCGTCTGGCGAAGCGTATTTTGTGCGCGAATGAATGGGCGGTTTATGAGCAACATCAGCAACCGGTCAGATTTCTGGCGAAGCGGTTTGCTGTCAAGGAAGCCGCGGCTAAAGCGCTGGGAACCGGAATCCGCAACGGTCTGGCGTTTGAGCAATTTGAAGTCGTCAATGATGTGCTGGGGAAACCAGGTCTGGTTTTCCATGCCCGCGCGGCGGAAATGGCGGCCGAGATGGGTGTGAAATCGGTTCATGTTACCCTGGCGGATGAAAGGCGTTATGCCTGTGCCACTGTAATCATAGAAAACTAATACTACTTATTTTTGGCATTGCATCACGGCGTGATTACAGCGTGTGATGCAATGCCACAAATTTATCCCAAAGCTGTTCGTTGGTTTCGGTGTGTTGCGGATTGATGATGATGGTATTGTCGATCGGGCAGACGCTCTGACAGGTTGGTTTATCATAATGTCCGACGCATTCCGTACACCGATCGCTGTCAATTTCGTAAATCTCATTGCCCATCGAGATCGCCTGATTCGGGCACTCCGGTTCGCACATATCGCAATTAATGCATTTGTGTGTGATCAGCAGGGCCATGACGTTTTCTCTTATGTTCAATAAACAGGTCAATAATCAGGGCGCGCAGTATAGCAGAATTGCGCTGGTGTAGGTTCTGCATTCATGCCTTTCCACGCCCCCAATGATCCTGATCAAATCAGCTTTTTCACCAGTTCTTCGCTGTGGCGGATCCGCTCCGGCGCGTGCGCTGTATCCTGTTGAACCAGCGCGACAAACAGCAAATCAGTCAGGGAATATTGCGCCGTGGTGGCCGAGAGCGCCGCGCCGCGGGTCGCAGGTAATTCTGCCACTGTATACAAACAATGGTCTGCCTGTTGTTGCAGGGTATTGGGTGAAAAACCGGTAATGGCCAGGACCTTTGCACCACTCTCGCGGGCGACTTTTGCCGCGAGATTGATTTCGTTCCGTTCACCGCTGAAGGAAATCGCCAGCAATAAATCTTCTTTCGACAGCGCCTGCACGGTAGCAACCAGGACATGAGTATCGGATTCGGCAATGGCCGTGACCCCGATTTTCAGCAACTTATACGCCAGATCCTTCGCCACTAATCCGGATGCGCCAATACCGCTTAGCACAATTTTTCGGGCACCGGTGAGCATCGACAACGCAATTTGCAGACGCGGTTCGCTGTTAATATCCAGTGTTGCGCGAAGCGCCGACTGTTTCTCTGCCAGTAATTTCTCCCCCACAACATGCAGGCTGTCGGTGCTTAAAATCTGATTATGCACCGTCACCGGCTCACTGTTTTCCGGTGATGCCAGGGATTCACTCATTGCGAGTTTCAGCGCGGGGAAGCCTTTATAGCCAAGTTTTTGGGCAAATTTCACCACGCCAGACTGGCTGACACCCGCTATTTCAGCCAGTTTCTGCGAACTCATATGACGCGCTTTCTCCGGCTGAGCCAGTAGAAAATCAGCCAGTTTTCGGTCATTTTGCGCCAGCGTCGGATAAAGCTGGCGGATACGGATCATACAACTCATGGAGGATTTATCCCGGCGTGTCTGAATACTTGCATCACATTTTACGGATTATGTTATCTAAAATAGCAAATATTCCTCGCATTGATGAATAATATATTCAAATATTGCGTAATAAATTTGAATTAAAAATTCAGGAGAGAAGCATGAACACAGATCTTAATTTAGGGGCACTGGTTTCAGAAAGCCGAAATCCGGATACGATGAATTTAGATGAGATGTCTACGCTGGAACTGGTGGCCTGTTTTAATCAGGAAGACCGCAAAGTGCCGGAAGCCATCAATAAGGTTCTGCCGCAGATTGCCTTGGCTATCGATAAAGCTGCTGCGTCATTTCAGGCTGGCGGGCGTCTGATTTACCTCGGTGCCGGTACCAGCGGCCGCCTCGGCGTTCTTGATGCGTCTGAATGCCCGCCGACGTTTGGCGTTCCGCACGGTATGGTTGTCGGGTTAATTGCCGGTGGGCCGGGCGCGCTGCTTAAAGCGGTGGAAGGGGCGGAAGACAGCGAAGCGCTGGGTGTTGAAGATTTAAAGAATCTGAACCTGAAGGCTCAGGACACCGTTGTCGGATTAGCTGCGAGCGGACGTACGCCTTATGTCATTGGCGCTTTGCGCTATGCCACAGAAATGGGCTGCGCCACAGTAGCGATTTCCTGTAACCCGGATTCTCCGATTGCGCGCGAAGCCAGCATCGCGATTTCTCCGGTTGTAGGGCCGGAAGCGCTGACCGGTTCAACGCGCTTGAAATCCGGCACGGCGCAGAAGCTAGTGCTGAATATGATTTCAACCGGGGCGATGGTCAAAAGTGGCAAGGTTTATCAGAACCTGATGGTCGACGTGAAAGCGACCAACGTCAAACTGGTCGATCGTGCCTGCCGGATCGTTGTCGAGGCCACGGGCGCGGCACGCCATGATGCTGAGCTGGCGCTGTCTCAGACTGATTTTGAGGTTAAACCGGCTATTCTCATGCTACTGGCTGGTATTGATGCATCACAGGCGAAAGCACGACTGATGCAACATAACGGATTCCTGCGCGCCGCACTGGCTGATTAACCTCAAGGAGTTGAGCATGGCGATGGCAATGGATAAAACGCAGCGGCTGGCTTCCCAGATTCTGCAGGGTGTCGGCGGCGAACGGAATATCAGCAAACTGGAAAACTGCATGACCCGCGTGCGCGTGGAAGTGCACGACGATAATCGGCTGGATCTGACCAGCCTGAAAACGCTTGAAGGTATCAAAGGTTACCTGAAGCAGGGTGACCAGCATCAGTTCATTGTCGGCCCTGGCGCGGCGGCAAAAGTGGTGGATGCGATGCGTCTGTTGCTTAATCCTGCCGGGACGGTGAGTTCGCCAGGTGATGAAAGCGAGATTGCCCGCAATAAAGCCAGCGCCAAAACAAAATACTCTGCGCCGATGAGTGGGGCGCTGCGCAAGCTGGCTGATGTATTTATCCCGCTGATCCCGGCATTTATCGCCTCGGGGTTGATTATGGGCATTATCAATCTGCTCAAGCGGCCGGATATCGCCGGTTCCATTGCCCTTGATTATCCTAATGTGCTTGGCTTGCTGGCGATTTTTGGTGGTGCTGTGTTTGCCATCATGAATATTTTAGTTGGCGTGAATGCGGCGCGCGTTTTCGGCGGTTCTCAGGCCATGGGCGGCGTAATGGCGGGGATTCTCTCCAGCCCTGCACTGGCGCAAATTACCCTGTTTGGTGAAGCTTTACAGCCCGGTCGCGGCGGTGTGATCGCAGTATTGCTGGTCGTTGCGCTGATGTGCTGGCTGGAGAAAAGGTTGCGTCAGTGGCTGCCGGAGTCGGTCGAACTGATCCTCAATCCACTGATTACTACACTTATCACTGCGACACTGGCGATTGTCATCCTTCAGCCGATCGGTGGCTATATCTCTGACGGCATCGCGCATGGCGTTAATATCGCTATTGATAAAGGCGGATTACTGGTGGGCGGGGTGCTGGCAGGGACATTTCTGCCGCTGGTGTTATCCGGTCTGCATCAGGGGCTGGTGCCTATTCACGTTGAGCTGATCCAGGCACATGGTTCTAATCCGCTGCTGCCGATTTTAGCCATGGCCGGTGTGGGGCAGGTGGGAGCGGCAATCGCAGTTTATATTAAAACCCGAAACCCGCGGCTGAAAAAAGTGATTAAAGGGGCGCTACCTGTGGGCATTCTCGGCATCGGTGAACCGCTGATATTCGGTGTTACGTTGCCGCTTGGCCGCCCTTTTATTGGTGCGTGTCTGGGCGGAGCCGTCGGTGGTGCGCTAATCTGTTACTGGAAAGTCGCGACAGTTATCACGTTTGGTATTTCCGGGCTGCCGCTGGCGCTGACCATTATTTCCGGCAAAGTGATGTTGTATCTGACGGGTTTAGTCATTACGGTATTGGCTGGTTTTATTTTTACCTGGTTGATGGGGTTCAACGATCCCGAGGAGTAGCGGATTGAGTACGAAGCCTGATCGGCGGGTGGTCTTTTTTGATCTTGATGGCACCCTGCACCAGCAGGATATGTTCGGTAGCTTTCTGCGGTTTTTGCTCAGGCGGATGCCGCAGAATCTGATTTTAGTCGTGCCGGTTCTGCCGCTGGTGGGAATCGGACTGTTTATTCACGGGCGCGCCGCGCGCTGGCCCATGAGCCTGTTGCTGTGGTCGATTACCTTCGGCCACGGTGAAGCGCGTCTGAAAGCACTGGAGCTGCAATTTGTCGCTGTGTTTCGCGAGAAAGTGGTGGAGTTTCCGGTGGTGCAGCGCAGGCTGCGTGAATATCTCGACAGCGAGGATACCGAAGTCTGGCTGATCACCGGGTCGCCGGAAAATCTGGTGCAGCAGGTCTATAATACGTCCCTGTTTTTGCCGCAGGTTCGTCTGGTCGGCAGCCGGATCGCCCGTGGCAAAGGCGGATGGGTGCTGCCCTTGCGTTGTCTGGGTGAAGAGAAAGTCGTGCAACTCGAAAGCCGCATTGGCTCACCGCTTAAACTTTACAGCGGATACAGCGACAGCAAACAGGACAATCCGTTGTTGTTCTTTTGTGAGCATCGTTTTCGCGTCAGTAAACAGGGCGAGTTACAGCAACTGGAATAACCGCCAGCGCAAAATTCAGATAAAATGTCTGCCGGTAAAAAATGATTGAGGTTGAAGTGGCAGACGCAGAGTTGGCAGTAATAAATGATGATGAACACTGGATGCGACATGCTATGAATCTGGCGCTGAAAGCGCAGGATGAGGGTGAAGTGCCTGTGGGGGCGGTACTGGTTTTAGACAATCAGGTGATTGGTGAAGGCTGGAACCGGTCTATCGGCCATCATGATCCGACAGCGCATGCCGAAATCATGGCATTACGTCAGGGCGGCAACGCCGTGCAAAATTATCGTCTGCTCAATGCCACATTGTACGTTACGCTGGAACCTTGTGTCATGTGCGCGGGGGCGATGATCCACAGCCGGATCCGTCGCGTGGTGTATGGTGCCGCTGATGCCAAAACCGGCGCAGCGGGCTCTTTGCTCGATGTATTGCGCCATCCGGGCATGAATCATCAGGTGGAGATTACGGCGGGTGTGCTGGCAGAAGCGTGTTCGGAACAACTGAGTGCATTTTTTCGTTTTCGCCGCAGCCAGAAAAAAGCGCTGCGACTGGCAGAGCGTGCCGCGCAGGCAGGTGATGCGGCGGATGATCAGGCCTGAGAAAAAGGCCTGCCAGTCTTACGGTGCCAGCGCTTCCTGCGCATTCACCACCGGATATCCCTGACCTAACTGAGCCTGCAAGGCCGCTTTCTGTGCCTGCTGTTTTTCCTTTTCCATCAGATATCCCACCAGACTCAGCTGATAACGACGGATATTCTCCACATAATTATACGCTTGTGTGCCGCGTGCATAACCGTAAGTCGTCCGGCTAAAGAAGCGTTTCTGATTCAGCATCGGCAGACGCTGTTTCACATCTGCCCAGCTGTCCGGATTGGCTTTCTGTTGCGCCGTCAGTTTGCGGGCATCCAGCATATGGCCGTAACCCATGTTATAGGCTGCCAGCGCAAACCAGATCCGTTCATCCTGCGGAACAGATTCCGGCATTTTATCCATCAGATGCGACAGATACTGGGCACCGCCACGGATGCTTTGTTCGGCATCCGTGCGGTCGTCGACATTCAATCCGCCAGCGGTAGCGCGGGTCAGCATCATCACACCCCGTACACCGGTCGGGGATTTTGCCTGCGGATCCCAGTGGGACTCCTGATAGGCGATAGCCGCCAGTAAACGCCAGTCAATATTCCCGGCATACTTTTCGAACAGCGGCTGTAAATCCGGCAGCGTACTGTCGATGGCATTGAGGAAAGTCCGGGTATCAACGTAATCAAAATCGCCCACGTGCCCGAGATATTTTTCTTCCAGCTTTTCCAGGGTGCCGTCTTCTGAAATCTGGCTGAAAAAGTCCAGCATGGCGGCAGAAAGGCTGTCGTCATCAGGTTGTTTGCGGTAGTACCAGGTCACAGGTTCGTCGTCAGTCGCATCAAAAGCCACCGCAAGACGCGGATAAACACGCTGCATCAGGGCGATGGTCACCGAATCGCCCAGCGTATAATCAAGTTTACCGTTCTCGACTTGCTGCAACAGATCGCGGGGTGACATCTTATCGGTCGTGGTCCACGCGAGGTCGGGATACTTTTTGCTGGCGGCTTCCAGTGTGGCGATATGCGCGCTGCCAGCAGACACCACCAGCGAGCCTTTGATGTCTGCGAAGCTTTTCGGGCGCACTGATCCCTGCCGGTAAACCAGTTGCTGGGAAACGGAATAGTATTCCGGGCCAGCACGGTAGTTTTTCAGCCGCTCATTGTTGTACACCAGACCGGAAGCCAGCATGTCAGTATTATCATGATCCAGATCGTCGAACATGCTCTCAATGGTGGTGTGCTGTGTCACGACCAGCTGCACGCCCAGATAATCTGCAAAGCGTTTAGCCAGTTCGTAATCGAAACCGAGATTGCCTTCCGGGGAGTTCATAAAAGTCAGTGGAGAATTGAGCGTGCTTACGCGCAATTCTCCACGGGATTTTATTTGATCCAGTTGGTCGCCTTCACCTCTGTGCCACGGGACTGCCGGCCATAAAGCCAGCGCCAGTAACAGGGCGGCGATCCCCATCAGAACATAATTAATTTTTAGTCGCGTCAAATAGTTATCTCGCTGCGGCGCTCTTGTTTTTTTACGCTATGCTGTGCAGTTAGTATGGCTATATCCCCAGTGCTGACGCATTTTGCTCAACAAAACGGCAGTCTGCAACTTTATTCATGATATCCGTAAAATATGTAGGGCTATAAATGAATATCAAGTTTCCCTGCGCAAACGGTTTCGTCGGGCGTCAGCTTTCTTTATAATAGCCCGCGTTTTCCCCCTGTTGCGCCCAAAGAAGCACTGTGGTCAGTGTCTTCGAAGACGAGAGATCTGTGATTATGGAAATACTGCGTGGTTCGCCCGCTTTGTCGGCTTTTCGCATTAACAAATTGTTGTCCCGTTGTCAGGAAGCCCGTCTTCCGGTCAGCGATATCTACGCCGAATATGTACATTTTGCCGACGTCAGCGCGCCGCTGAGTTCGGACGAACAAACCAAGTTACAACGCCTCCTGAAATACGGTCCTTCTCTCGCTGAACACGCTCCTTCTGGTCGTTTACTGCTGGTTACCCCGCGCCCTGGCACCATTTCTCCGTGGTCTTCCAAAGCTACCGATATTGCACACAATTGCGGCTTGTCGCAGGTTGTGCGTCTGGAACGCGGTCTGGCATTTTATGTACAGGCGCCGCAACTGACCGAACCACAGTGGAATGAACTGGGCGCATTACTGCATGACCGCATGATGGAAACTGTCTTTGGTCATCTGGAAGACGCCAGCGCGTTGTTTGCGCAGCATCAGCCGGCTCCGGTGCAGCATGTGGATATCCTGGGCGTTGGCCGTGGCGCTCTGGAAGCCGCCAACACCAAATTAGGTCTGGCGCTGGCTCAGGACGAAATTGATTATCTGATGGATGCCTTTACGTCGTTGGGGCGCAACCCGACGGACATCGAACTGTATATGTTCGCACAGGCAAACTCAGAACACTGCCGTCACAAAATCTTCAACGCAGACTGGATTATCGACGGCGAAACGCAGCCGAAATCCCTGTTTAAGATGATCAAGAATACGTTCGAACACACTCCCGATCACGTGCTGTCCGCGTATAAAGATAACGCCGCCGTGATGGAAGGTTCGCAGGTCGGTCGCTTCTACGCCGATGCGAAAGACGGTCTGTACGATTTCCATCAGGAGCAGGCGCATATCCTGATGAAGGTCGAAACCCATAACCACCCGACGGCGATCTCTCCGTGGCCGGGTGCGGCCACGGGTTCCGGCGGTGAAATCCGTGACGAAGGTGCAACCGGTCGCGGCGCGAAACCGAAAGCCGGTCTGGTCGGTTTCTCCGTGTCAAACCTGCGTATTCCTGGTTTTGAACAGCCGTGGGAAGAAGATTTTGGTAAGCCGGATCGTATCGTTACCGCGCTGGATATCATGACCGATGGCCCGCTGGGCGGCGCAGCATTTAACAACGAATTCGGTCGTCCGGCGTTGCTGGGCTACTTCCGTACTTACGAAGAAAACGTCAATAGTCACAACGGCCCTGAACTGCGCGGTTACCACAAACCGATCATGCTGGCAGGCGGTATCGGCAACATCCGTGCCGATCACGTGCAAAAAGGTGAAATCACGGTTGGCGCGAAACTGATTGTACTTGGCGGCCCGGCGATGAATATCGGTCTGGGTGGCGGCGCGGCGTCTTCTATGGCTTCCGGTCAGTCTGATGCCGATCTGGATTTTGCTTCCGTACAGCGCGACAACCCGGAAATGGAACGCCGTTGTCAGGAAGTGATCGACCGCTGCTGGCAACTGGGCGAAGCCAACCCGATTTTATTTATCCATGATGTGGGTGCCGGCGGTTTATCTAACGCCATGCCGGAACTGGTCAGCGATGGCAACCGTGGCGGTCGTTTCCAGCTTCGTGACATCCTGAACGACGAACCGGGCATGAGCCCGCTGGAAGTCTGGTGTAACGAATCACAGGAACGTTATGTGCTGGCGGTTTCTCCGGCGCAGCTTGAACAGTTCGATGCGATTTGCCAGCGTGAACGAGCACCTTACGCGGTCATCGGTGAAGCCACCGAAGAAATGCATCTTTCTCTGAAAGACAGCCATTTCGACAACCAGCCAATTGATATGCCGCTGGATGTCCTGCTGGGTAAAACGCCAAAAATGACCCGCGACGTCACCACATTGAAAGCGAAAGGTGACGACCTGAATGCGGAAAACATCCAGATTGCGGAAGCGGTAAATCGCGTTCTGCATTTGCCAGCCGTTGCTGAGAAAACCTTCCTGATCACCATCGGCGACCGCACCGTCACCGGCATGGTCGCGCGTGACCAGATGGTCGGCCCGTGGCAGATCCCGGTAGCCGACTGCGCAGTCACCACCGCCAGCCTCGACAGCTACCACGGCGAAGCGATGTCACTGGGCGAACGCGCTCCGGTTGCCTTGCTGGACTTCGCTGCCTCTGGTCGCATGGCCGTTGGCGAAGCGCTCACGAATATTGCCGCGGTGGAGATCGGCAGCCTGAAACGCGTTAAGCTTTCTGCTAACTGGATGTCTGCGGCCGGTCACCCGGGCGAAGATGCCGGTTTATACGCGGCTGTAAAAGCGGTGGGCGAAGAACTGTGTCCGGCGCTGGGTATTACTATTCCTGTGGGCAAAGACTCCATGTCGATGAAAACCCGCTGGCAGGAAGGTAACGAACAACGCGAGATGACGTCTCCGCTGTCATTGGTAATCACCGCGTTTGCCCGAGTCGAAGACGTCCGCCATACCGTGACGCCGCAACTGCGCACCGACCAGGGTGACACCGCATTGCTGTTGGTGGATCTGGGGGCAGGTCATAACGCACTGGGCGCTACGGCGCTGGCGCAGGTTTACCGCCAGCTCGGTAACACGCCTGCTGACGTTCGCAGTGCAGAGCAACTGGGTGGTTTCTTCAACGCCATGCAGGCGCTGGTGTCTGAACAGAAATTGCTGGCCTACCATGACCGTTCCGACGGTGGTTTGCTGGTGACGCTGGCTGAAATGGCCTTTGCCGGACATTGCGGCCTGACTGCAGATATAGCTGCGCTGGGCAACGATGTGCTTGCTGCATTGTTCAACGAAGAACTGGGCGCCGTGATCCAGGTTCGTGCATCAGACCGTGAAGCGGTGGAAAAAACACTGGCTGATTTTGGTCTGGCGGATTGCACGCATTACCTCGGTACCGTGGAAACCGGCGATCGCTTCATCATCACTTCCGGCAATAAGCCGGTGTACAGCGAAAGCCGTACCACGTTGCGCACCTGGTGGGCAGAAACCACCTGGCAGATGCAGCGCCTGCGCGATAACCCTGAATGTGCCGATCAGGAACATCAGGCGAAAACCAACGATCTCGATCCGGGTCTGAACGTCAAACTGACTTTCGCTCCGGATGAAGACGTAGCCGCGCCATACATCGCCAAAGGTGCGCGTCCGAAAGTCGCCGTTCTGCGCGAGCAGGGTGTGAACTCACACGTTGAAATGGCTGCTGCTTTCCACCGTGCCGGTTTCGATGCGGTTGACGTGCATATGAGTGACCTGCTGGCCGGTCGCCGTGATTTACAGGATTTCCACACGCTGGTAGCGTGCGGTGGATTCTCTTACGGTGACGTGCTGGGCGCGGGTGAAGGCTGGGCGAAATCCGTCCTGTTCAACGACCGCGTGCGTGAAGAGTTTGAAGAATTCTTCCACCGTCCGCAGACGCTGGCCCTGGGCGTGTGTAACGGTTGTCAGATGATGTCTAACCTCAAAGAGCTGATCCCGGGCGCAGAGCATTGGCCACGCTTCGTGCGTAACCTGTCTGACCGCTTCGAAGCGCGTTTCAGCCTGGTGGAAGTGACGGCCAGCCCGTCGATGTTTATGCAGGGCATGGCCGGTTCACGTATGCCAATCGCGGTTTCCCACGGCGAAGGACACGTGGAAGTCCGTGACGCCGCGCATCTGGCGCAAATCGAGCACAGCAATCTGGTGGCGCTGCGCTTTGTGGATAATAACGGTCATGCGACCGAAAACTATCCGGCGAACCCTAACGGCTCCCCGAACGGGATCACCGCGGTCACTAACCTGTCAGGCCGCGTCACTGTAATGATGCCGCACCCGGAGCGTGTTTTCCGCACGGTCAGCAACTCCTGGCATCCGGAAGAGTGGGGCGAAGACAGCCCGTGGATGCGCATGTTCCGTAATGCGCGTAAACAGCTTGGTTGATGCTTAATAAGCCTCAGTAATAAAAATCCGCAGTGCGAAAGCCTGCGGATTTTTTGTATCCGGGTATCCGGCAAAGAAGTAAACTTCAGCCAAAGCGGCTCTGTGTAAAAGAAAATTTCAGTTTACACGCGACCATAAATTTCTAATGCATTGTTTTATAATGAAATAACTTTATTACATTCATGTGGTTTATCATTGCTTAATTAATGATTAACTATTTATATGCGTTTGTCGTTATATACTGCCCCGGTCAACTCAACAGGGCTTTAACGCCAATGAAAAATTTATATTCCGTGAATTATCGCGCAGTATTCGCTTTTGCATTTTTAACCTTTTCATTATTTCTTTCAATTAATGTTAAGGCGCAAGATAATGTTATTAATTCTCAGCAACAGAATGTTTCCTCGCAAGAAAATGATAAAGGCTTATGGGATTCCTATAAAAATAATGTTGCTGAAACATGGATGGCACCTCAGCAGCAGGATCTCTTTCTGCCTGTATTAACGCGTCATAACCGGCATACACACAGTCAAAAACAAATTGATGGGTATAATGAACATCCGTGGGGCGGCGGTTATGGTATTTCACGTTATGATGAAAAAGGAAACTGGCACGGGATTTATGCAATGGCCTTTAAAGACTTCTTTAATAAATGGGAGCCTGTGGCCGGTTACGCTTATGAAAAAATATGGCAGCCACTGGATGATAAAGAATTTCGTCTGGGGGCGGGGTATATAACCGCTGTCTCGGCGCGGGATAATTATGATTACGTCCCCTTCCCGTTAGTCCTGCCGCTGGTGTCTGTCGGGTACTCGAGACTGACTTTCCAGGCTACCTATATTCCCGGTACAAATTCTAAGGGGAATGTACTTTTTGGCTGGCTGCGTTTGCAAATTTAATAGGAATAGTCTTTAAAGTAATGTTTGTGAGTGTAAGAAATGTTGTATTGGTTTCAGGAAAAATCTGATAATTGGAAAACCATTTTCTTAAAATTCAGATGATTAACGATTTACAGTATTTTTGTTTTATCCGTGTTTATATTCTTCATTCATGATGGAGTTATGATAGAGCTTCAACATGGAGTTAAAACAATAAATGCACATCGTTAATATTAGAAACGTTATCAGGGAAATCATTTTTTTTGGCGCCATCAGTGTGAGTGCGTCAGCATCAGCTAATAATAGTGGTACTAACCCCGTCAGCGATCCCGATACCATTCAGTACAAATCGCTGGCTGCGAACGTGTGGTCAGACTTCACCGATAAAGTCTCAACGACCTGGAATGATTCTGATGCACAGGATTTGTATCTGCCGGTAATCACCTGGCATAACCGTCTGACCTACGATAAAGAGAAAACCGATAAATACAACGAACGTCCGTGGGGGGGAGGCTATGGTATTTCCAGATATGATGAAAAGGGTAACTGGAATGGCATTTATTTTATGGCGTTTAAAGATTCCCACAATAAATGGGAACCCATCGGCGGTTACGGCTGGGAAAAAATATGGACGCCAGCAGAAGATAAAAACTTTCGCTTAGGGCTGGGGTATACCGCGGCGGTGACGGCGCGTGACGATTATGAATATATTCCTATCCCGATTGTTTTACCGCTGGCTTCTGTCGGCTATAACAAACTGACCTTCCAGGCGACGTATATTCCGGGAACCTACAATAACGGCAATGTGTTCTTTGCGTGGCTGCGTTATCAGTTCTGATGCGTTTTTTGTGACTGTACAAAGCCCGGCCACAGGTTGTGAACCTGATCCCCCACTTCTGATGAATATTCCACTATGCTAAAAATTCACCGCAGGAATCAATCTGTTGGCTTCTGCGGTGTTTTTTGTTTTCAGGGAATCTACAAAACACTTCATCAAGAGGATCACTCGTGAAAAAAGCATCCCGTTATTTTGCATTGTCTGCACTTGCCTGCGTTTTACCTCTCACGTTGCCCGTCGCTCAGGCCGCCCAGTCCGATAATTTAGAACTGCAACAGGTTCTGGTGCTTAGCCGGCACGGTATCCGCGCCCCGTTGGTCAATTATGGCGATGTGCTGGCCGAATCGACAACACACACCTGGCCGGTATGGAAAACCGAAGGCGGTTTGCTGACACCGAAAGGCGGTCAGGTTTCCGAACATATGGGGCATTATTTCCGTGCCTGGCTGGCGAAAGACAAACTGCTGCCTGCCGCCGGGTGCCCTGAAAATGCGCAGGTCTTTACCTACGCCAACAGTTTGCCGCGCACCATTGATACCGCGAAACACTTCACCACCGGCGCTTTTCCCGGCTGCGATGTCGCGGTGCTTAACCGCGTAGAAATCGGCAAGATGGATCCGGTGTTTAACCCGATTATTACCGCAGAAGTGAACGATACCTTCAAAACCAGCGCGCTGAATTCCATTAGTCAGCACGCAGGCGAGGGCGGTCTGACGGGATTGAATCAGCGTCTCAAGCCGAACTATCAGTTGCTGGAAAGCATCCTCGATTATAAAAACAGTAAAATCTGTAAAGAGAAACAGCAGTGCGATCTGGCTTCGCAGCCGTCAGACGTGGTGCTGACACAGGGCAAAGAACCGGGCATTACCGGCCCGCTGCGTATGGCCACCGGGGCGACCGATGCGTTCATGTTGCAGTACTACGAAGGTTTCCCGATGAAGGATGTTGCCTGGGGTAAAATTGATACGCCAGACCAATGGACGAAGCTGGAAACCATCAAAAATCTGTATCACGAAACACTTTTCGGCTCGCCGGCGATTGCTGCCAACGCGGCTAAACCATTGCTGACCTTTATTGCCGGTGCGCTGGACCCGAAACTGGCGTCAACCGCCGATCAGAAAGCCGCGCAACAGGCAAAACTGGCGGTGCTGGTCGGGCACGATTCGAATATCGCTTCCTTGCTGGCCGCACTGAAAACGCAGGATTATCAGTTGCCGGGGCAGTACGAGCGGACGCCTATCAGCGGCACGGTGGTCTTCCAGCGCTGGCATGACAAGAAAGCGGATAAGGACCTGATGAAAATTGAATACGTTTATCCGACCGCCCGTCAGATCCGCAACAATGTGGCGCTGAGTCTGAAAAATCCGCCGGAACGTGTGACGCTGCACATTGAAGGATGTACCACCGACAAACAGGGCTTCTGCCCGATGGAACAATTTACTCAGGCACTGCAAAAAGATATGAAGGGCTGAGTCTGTTAGCCGCTAGCTGGCAATAGATAGTGATTTAAGTTAGTTAGCGGCATCCATTCGTTACCCGATAATGTGTCAGGTTCCCTGACTCTGGCACATTATGGCGTCCTCTTCGTTTTACCTCAGCGCCCGTCAGCGGGCCAAAATCACCCTCCGCTCACACCATTTCTGGTGGCGGTGGGAAATCCCCACCTGGCTACTGATTGTCTCGGTTTACAGCGGCTGGTTTGCGGCAGTGTATTTCTGGAATAATCTCGGGCCATGGCTCGCAACGCCTGTGCTTATCTGGTTCACGACCTGGTATATGTCGCTGCAACATGAACTCATCCACGGGCATCCGACCCGCAAACCCTGGCTGAATCAGCTGATTGGCACGCTGCCGCTGGCGGTCTGGTATCCCTATGGCCTGTATCGCGACACGCATCTGCAACATCACCGCAATGAACATCTGACGCTGCCCGGCGACGATCCTGAAGCCTATTATTTCAGCCGCGCCAGTTGGGAAAGTCTGTCGCCCGCCATGAAGGCCGTTGTCCGTCTGCGCAATACCTTGCCGGGAAGAATGCTCATTGGCCCGTTACTGGATATCGTCAGTACGCTGACCGGCGCGCTGATAGCCGTGTTGCGCGGTGAGTGGCGCACAGTGTGGATGTGGCTGATACATGGCGTATTGCTGGTGGTTGTGTTCAGCGGGATGGTGCAATGCGGGCTGTCGCCGCTGTATTTTATTTTCGCAGTAAGTTATCCGGCACTCAGTCTGACCAAAGTTCGTTCTTTCTTTGAGCATCGCGCAGAGCATGCGCCGCAGGCCAGATCAACGCTGAATGAAGCCGGTTTTTTGTGGCGTTTACTGTTTCTGAATCTGAATTATCATCTGGTGCATCACGATTTACCCGGCGTGCCATGGTATGCACTGCGCCAGATCTATGTCGCTGACCGCGAAGCCTATATTCAGCGCAGCGGGGGTTTTGTGGTGCACGGCTATCGCCAGTGGTTCCGTGACCACACGCAGACACCCGTTGACGTCGAAGCTCATCCTTTTGCCGCCGGGAAATCTCCGGCGCAATCCGTGTCAGGCGACTATGATTATCAGCAGGATACCCCCTGACGGAGTGGCCAGATGATGCTGATGTCTTTGCCGATGTACGCGGTTTCTCGCGCTGATGTGGAAGCGTTCGCCGGAGTGTTACGCCAAAAACTCAGGCAACTTGGCCTCGCCTCCACGCCGGACAGGCTTAACTGGCCGCAGGATTTATTCTCACACTGGCAGGCGCCGGATTTACTGCTCAGCCAGACCTGCGGTTTCCCGCTGATGGAAAGCTTGCCGCAGGTTCAGCTGGTAGGCACATTCAGTTATCACGCCCCCGGTTGCGACGGTTTCCGTTACCGTAGTTTTTTGCTGGCGCGTGAGGAGGATGCCGGATTGCATCTGGCCGGTTTCCGTCACCGGCGGCTGGCGTTTAACAGCACCGACTCCCAGTCAGGTTATAACAGCCTGCGTGCACTGGTCGCGCCGCTGGCCAAAGACGGGGCATTCTTCTCGCGGGCGACGGCGACCGGCAGCCACCGCGAATCGCTTCATTACGTTCAGCAGAATCTCGCCGACCTCGCGGCGATTGACTGCGTGACGTTGGAACTCCTGCGCCGTAGCGAACCCCGCTCCCTCAGCGGGCTGGCGGTGATCGGACAAACGGCCGCTGTACCGGGTTTACCGTTGATTACTTCTCGGGAGACCTCTGCGGAGGATCTGGCAATTTTGCGGCAGGCGTTACATGACATCGTGGATGAACCGATCAGTCATCCCTTACTTATTGAAGGATTTACCGAAGTGCCGCGGCAGGCTTACCGCGTCATCAGCCAGATGAAAGCATTAGCTCAGGCGTTTGGCGTCAGTGAGCTGATGCCTGCATTGCAAAAAACGACATAAAAAAACCGGGCACGGTGCCCGGTTGTCGTTTTTCTGCATCATGGGATCAGTGCGTTTCAATCGGAAAATCTTCGTTAATATCGCCCCATTCAGCCCACGAACCGTCATACAGCAGCACGTCTTTAACACCCAGAGAATCCAGCCCAAATGCCAGTGCGGCGGCCGTCACGCCGGATCCGCAACTGGTGATCACCGGTTTATTCAGATCCACTCCCAGACGCTCAAACGTTGCCTTCAGATCCTGCGGTGATTTCAGGTGTCCGCCCTGCGTCAATTCGGTAAACGGAACACTCAGGCTGCCGGGAATATGACCGCCGTGCAGCCCGGGACGTGGTTCCGGTGCCTCGGCTTTGAAACGCGCCAGTGAACGGGCGTCGATAATCTGCACGTTACCGATGGCGTCTTTGACCTGTTCTGCGCTCACGACCACCGGACGCACCAGTCTGGCGTTGAACGTCGTGGGCACGCGGGTGTGCTCGCCACTTTGCGTCGGCTTACCTTCGGCAATCCATGCGTTCAGACCGCCATCCAGCACGCGTACGCTTTTGGCTCCGAAACTGGTCAGCATCCACCACACGCGTGGCGCGGAGAATAAATCGCCTTCGTCATAAAGGACGATGGTTTGCGTATCGGCCACGCCTAAACGGCTCATCGACGCAGCGAATTCTTCCGCTGTCGGCATCATGTGTGGCAGGCCGGTCGTGCAATCAGAGATGCTGTCGACTTCCACATAAATCGCATTGGGAATATGCGTTTCGAGATATTTTGCGTGGAAATCTAGGGGCGGTGTAATGCCCGGTTTGGATTTACGACAATCGATAATGACCACGTCCGGTGAGTTCAGATTCTTCGCCAGCCAGTCGGTAGATACGGTATGGGTAGAAAAAGTCATGTTCTGTTGCCTTATCTTTTTTGTGAAACCAGTCTCAGAGATCGCCCGGGATCAGGGAATACATCCAGGCGTCACGCGGCTGGCCGTGATAATAAAGCCGGTTGCGGTGCAGACCTTCTGATATCGCGCCCGTTTTTTCCGCCACCCGGCGGCTGTGGTCATTGCCCTCCATTACCACGATTTCCAGACGGGTCAGCTCCAGCTCGGTAAACGCAAAGCGCGCCGCCGTTCTGGCTGCCAGCGTCGCCAGTCCGCGGCCGGTATAACCGGTGCGGATCCAGTAACCGAGATTGGCGAATTTATACTCCGGCGTGATGCGGTTGATGCCCACACTGCCAATCAGATTATCGCCTGAACGCTCAAATACACAGAAATTGAATTCTGCGCCGCGATGGCGTTTCTGCTCGCTGTCGGCCAGATATTTCCGGCTGTCTTCAAGCGAATATTTATCCGTACACCAGGATTCCCATGCGCCAATTTCCTTCACGGAGGCTTTAACCGCCGCTAAATGCGTGACGGCCTCAAGTTCGGTCGCTACACGAATTTCGAATTCTTCATCCTGATAGATCTGGCGAGTCATCATGGGCATTATCCTGTCATGGAGGAAACCAATTATTTAGGAAACCAAAAAAATCAGCCTCACATATCCGGCATCTGTATGTCAATTGGTGAAAACGCCAGTTAAACGAGAAAAAACAGCAAGCTGGCCACCCTCGTTTTTTACGCTTCCGGTACCAGAATCACCAGCTTACATTCTGCATATCCGGCAGGGAAAAATGTCTGTTGCCGGTAACAGATTTCGCCCTGAAGCGGATGATGAAAACGGCGTTCACCGCCTTCACGCGCCAGCACTTCCTGCTGCGACCACCACTGATTGAACTCGTGACTGCGATCGCGCAGGCTGATTACCGACTGACGGACTGTTTCAGAATGGGCGTAATGGCTGGTCTCGGCACGAAACTCCGCCACTACACGTTTGGCGCGTTCCGGCCAGTTTGTGACCAACTGGCGTGCCAGCGGATGCAGGAACATAAAATCCAGCAAATTAGGGTGTTCATCAACCCCCAGCCAGCCACTGAACAACGCCTCCGCTTGCGGATTCCACGCCAGTACATTCCAGCTACTGTCGAGCAGATAACCGGGGCAGGCGAACTGACTGACACACTCTTTCAGGCTGGCGTCCGGTGCGCCGGAAGAGGGTAATACCTGCGGATCTTTCACCGACGCCAGACTGAATAAATACTCTCGTGCCGCAGGTTCCATGCGCAGCGCTTTGGCCAGGCTGTCAAGGGTCGCAGCGGAAATGGACACATCACGCCCCTGTTCAATCCACGTATACCACGTTGCGCTGATCCCGCTGATTTGTGCCAGTTCTTCGCGGCGCAAACCGCTGGTTCTGCGGCGCGGTGAACCGGGAAGCCCGACCATTTCAGGCGTCACGCGTTCGCGGTGAGTCCGTAAAAACGTGCCCAGCGCTTTCGGTCCGCTGAGCGACTCTGCGTTATCAATCATAATATTCACTTAAACAGGGTGTAATTGATACCAGTATAAACGCTCATATTGTACCCGTATAGAACAATGCCTATAGTGATTTTGAGGTCATTTGAAACCCGCATTCTTATTACAAAAACAAGACAGACAGGAGCAATGATGAACACAAGAAATACTCACAGTCAGGCCGTAGATAAGCAGTTTGGTTCACAGGCTCAGGATTATCTGACCAGTGCGGTTCACTCGCAGGGCGCTGATTTACACCGTCTGGCGGGGTTGCTGGCACCCTATAACGAGGCGCGGGTCATTGATCTGGGTTGTGGGGCAGGGCACGCCAGCTTTGTCGCAGCAGGTGTGGTTAAAAATGTGATTGCTTACGATTTGTCATCACAGATGCTGGACGTGGTTGCGCAGGCTGCGCGGGATAAGCAACTGACGAATATCACCGTGCAACAGGGCGTGGCGGAATCGCTGCCGTTCGACGACCGCAGCGCGGATGTGATTATCAGCCGCTATTCCGCGCACCACTGGCATGATGTCGGGCAGGCGCTGCGTGAAGTGGCGCGTGTGCTGAAGCCAGGCGGGAAATTTATCATGATGGATGTGGTGTCGCCGGGGCATCCGTTGCTGAATATTTATCTGCAAACCGTGGAAGTGCTGCGCGACACCTCGCATGTTTGCAACTATTCACCAGGCGAATGGCTGAACATGGTGGCTGAAGCAGGGCTGGTTGCGCGTGAAGTGACGACAGATCGTTTGCCGCTGGAGTTCACCAGTTGGATCGCCCGCATGCGCACGCCTGAACATTTCGCCGTCGCTATCCGCGAGCTGCAAAAAAAGATGTCTGACGACGTGGTAAAACATTTTGAGATCCAGCCTGACGGTACATTCACCAGCGATATCATGATGCTGGTGGCGTCGAAGAACTGAAGGGAATAGCGGTGAATTGCGCCCTCCGGCATAAGGAAGGGCGCAATGTTTCTGCATTATGATTTTTTACCGAACACCTTCTGTCCCGTCATCACCAGCGCCAGCACGGCGGCACCGACAATCAGACCTACCACTAAATCAGTGGCACCGGTAATCAGTGTATTCACCCAGCTTTCGTGCCCGTGCGTCAGAGGCTCAATCAGACTGTGCATAAATGGCAGACCGTGGCTGATGATACTGCCGCCGACCAGGAACATGGCGATGGTGCCGACGACAGAAAGCATTTTCATCAGCCAGGGGGCGAGATTCACGATGCCGCGGCCAAAGGCGCGTACACCTTTCATGATGCTGCTTTCACCGGCAAGCTTGCTCAGGTACAAACCTGCGTCGTCAATTTTGACTATCGCAGCGACCAGCCCGTAAACCCCGATAGTCATTGCCACCGCAATCAGCACCATCACGGTAACCTGATTAAGGAACGGCGCCGATGAAACAATACCCAGCGAGATTACGATGATTTCAGCCGAAAGAATAAAGTCGGTGCGCACTGCGCCTTTGACCTTATCTTTTTCGTGCGTTTTAGCCTCTGTTTCATTTTTTATTTCGGCGGCTGCCGGTTTTTCTTCTTCATGATGCCCGCCCGGCATCAGTTTATGGGCGATTTTTTCGAAACCCTCGTAGCACAGATAGGCACCGCCAATCATCAGTAACGGGGTGATGGCCCAGGGAATAAACGCACTGATCAGTAAGGCCAGCGGAACCAGAATGGCTTTGTTGATCATCGAGCCTTTGGCAACGGCCCACACGATCGGCAATTCGCGATCGGCTTTCACTCCCGTGACCTGTTGTGCATTCAGCGCCAGATCATCACCCAGCACGCTGGCTGTTTTTTTCGCAGCGACTTTACTCATTGCCGCCACATCATCAAGAATCGATGCGATATCATCGATTAAGGCCAGAAGACTACCACCCGCCATAAATACTCCCTTTCATCATTATGATTATGCAAAGGTTCTCCGCGCGCGCGGGAAACCGAACTCTGTAGCCCTGACAGTGCAGGCGATCACAGCAACAGAAAATTCATACAAAATAATCATAACAGTGATTGCATGCCGGCGTCGATTTGTGCAAAAGTTGTGCGGGTTATAAATAACTTTGAAAACTCTCCATACTTTCTCCATTAAATATCTCTATTTCTCCGGCAGTTAGAGTGACTGAAAAGATTACTTTCGTTGTCTCCTTATTTTTACCACAATGGTTGAATTTCTTTACATTCGATTACGTCCGCTTTCATTGATTCGCCGATAATTAATTCAACGGATTACTTCCGCCCCATTAATTAACGAAACTAACGAAAGAAAGGTGCGTAATATGAAACTGTTACCTGCAATTACAGCTGTTGCTATTACTGTTGCTTCATTCTCAGCCCTGGCTGCAACGCCTATTACGGAAATGCAGGCGCAAAGTGGTAATTACCAGTCATTGGGCACTGTGTCTGTGAGCGCGCCGAATACGGTTCCGGGCAGCTTGCATGACCAGCTGAACCAGATTGCCTCAGATAAAGGTGCAAATCACTACCGTGTGATCGGTGCAGACACACCGGGGGATTCAAGTCTGACCCGGGCAAGCGTTGAATTGTATAAATAAAAATCTGGTGTTTTAAACGAGTCGTTTAATTCGTCTGATTCTTATTAGTTTCAATGACGTTATATGAAGTTGAGAAGGCCAATGTCACCTGACATTGGCCTTTTCTATTCCCTGTATCACGCTTCTTATCACATTTATTTTGAGAATCATCCCATGTAATTTATTTTATATGAACCTTTCAGGCGATTTATTCCCTTATTAATCATTTCTTAAGAATTTAAAGGTGATATAAGGGTCTATATCCCCAGGAGGACGTTTGAATGTTAAATGCCGCAAGAATGACGATTAAGAACACCGGGATTTCGATTCAGAATCAGTTTTTTTATTTGCAGAATTTTATTAGTTCACCACGCACGATGGGGACGCTGATGCCCTCGTCACCGTGGTTGTGCCATGCGATGCTCAGCCAGATTGACTGGACAACATCGCTGGATATCGCCGAGCTGGGCGCGGCCGACGGTGTTCTGACCCGCCGCATCCTGAGCCGTATGCGGGCAGATGCCAGGCTTGAGGCTTTTGAAATACAGCCCGCGTTTGTGCGTAAGCTTAATCAGATGAAAGATAGTCGTTTGCAGGTGATGGCGCATTCTGCCGAGCACATGAGCACGCAGTATGACGCCGTATTTTCCTGTCTGCCGCTGCTGTCGATGCCTTTGCGTACCAGCATCAGGATTCTGCAGACCACACGGCAACAGTTGAAAGATAAAGACGGCGTGCTGGTTTTATTCCAGTACAGCCAGCTGTCAGAGAAATTGTTATCACGTTACTTCACCTGGAAAAAAATCCGGGTAGTGAAGAATTTTCCGCCCGCACTCGTGTATATCTGTAAACCTCGCTGATACAGCCACTTAGGGGATAGAGCTCGCAAAGCTTATTGCAGGCCATTGCGCAGCAAGGATTTTTCAGTATGATGCCCTGAACGGCGTAAATAAAACGCTACAGAAGCTTCACCGGCAGGTGACAAAAATCTGCCAGTGAGGCTTTTTTGTTGTACTATCTGGCGAGTACATCGGCAGGGCAGTGCAATGACCCACTTCTGACACTCACACTTCATATTGATGATGGATTTTCATCAGGCGGGCTAACGGCTCCCGGGGAATAAAGGATAGCGGTAATGACACAAACCATTTTCATGGTCGGCGCACGCGGTGCAGGTAAAACGACGGTTGGCAGCGCTCTGGCGAAAGCACTGGGCTACAAATTTGTCGATACCGATCTGGCGTTACTGTGCGCTTCTGGTCTCAGCGTGGCAGATATTGTTGAGCGCGAAGGCTGGGAAGGTTTCCGCCGTCGTGAAACTGAGACACTAAAAGCCATTTCCTCGCCACTGACCGTGGTTGCCACAGGGGGAGGCGTGGTGCTGTCCCAGGAAAATCGCGATTTTATGGGTGAAAATGGTACGGTCATTTATCTGCGTTCCCCTGCATCTACCCTGGCAAACCGTCTGGAAGATGCACCACTGGAAGATCAGCGCCCGACGCTGACGGGCAAGCCGATCGCTGAAGAAATGACAGAAGTCCTGAATGAGCGCGAAGCGCTTTATCAGGAGTCCGCCCATCATGTGGTCGACGGAACTCAGGAGCCGCAGACTGTCGTGAATCTGATTTTGGATGCACTGGCGTTGGCGATGGCGCGCTGAATTCCGCTCATCTCCTGACAAAACGAGCCCAGGTGGCTCGTTTTTTTATGTCAGCACGTTGTGGCTCAAGCCCGAATCAGGATCCGCTGTAAACAAAACGGGCCATGTCATGTGAGGGGGATCACGTATGCTTAAGTATTGTACTGATGTATATGTGGGCGTAACATAATAACTCAGGTGATTACTTTAACCTCTAACAATGGAACCCATGATGAAGTCCCTGATGTCGTTTTTTAATCAGCATGCCAAAGTGATGCCTGCCCTCCTGTCGATCACCATCATCCTCATTGAAGCCTCCATCGCCCTGTATATTTTGCGCAATATTTAATCACGATAATCTGCTGAGTTTTACATCCGTCACCTCATTAATACTCGGCATTTAACTTGCCTGGCTCTTAATTCCATCTATTTAAGAATTTCTTTAAGCATATTCATTTGTCGGATGTGTTGTGCGTGAAAAATAAACGACTTGACGCTGACACGTATCAGCTTTAGTTTTTATTTAACTTAACAGGAACCTTGTTCCATATACCGGAACTCACTCCTTTATGACCACATTAGAAAATGCGGCTGCGGTACTGAAATTATTTTCAAAACAGGGGATTAGTCAGGGGCATCCCGGTTTGTCATTCAGTGATGTGGTCGAAAATTTAAAATTACCGAAAAGTACGGTGTCCCGTCTGCTGATGACGATGGAAACGCAAGGGCTGCTGGAACGTGACCCGGACAGCCGTCTGTACCGCATCGGAAAATTATTACTGGCCGTCTCCAGCCATTATTTGTCGGCCCCGCTGGTGGATTTAGCCTCGCCGTATATGACGCAACTCAGTCAGCTGACGCAATGCACGGGTTATATCTCGATGCTGGAAGGGCGCGACATTATGGTGATGCGCATGTTTCCCGGCAGAACGTATCTGCAAGTGGTTACTCCGGCCGGAAGCCTTTTGCCCGCGCACGAAACGGCTATCGGGCGCGCGATCCTTTCGCGCTATACCGATGACCAGGTTCTGGCGCGGTTTAGCGGAAAATATCAGGCGAATTCTGCTAACTCGCCTGAGAGCAAGGAGGTTTTGTTAGCCAGACTGGCCGATGTCCGTCTGACGGGGGTGTCATTTGCCAACAACGAAACGTTGCTGGGAATAAGTACCTTAGCCACCAGTATTTTTAATAAGCACCGTAATGAAACCGTTGGATTATGTTTATCTTTCCCTTCGCCGGCGCAGGGGAAAGAAATTCCGGAAGGAATAAAAGAAGGGCTGATTGCCGTAACCCGGCAAATTGCCGAAAAATTGGGTGATGAGTATTGGCATTTATCTAAAACGGCCATGTAGCAGCCGTCAGGATAATGACGAATAACGGACCCGGATTATTTGCTATGTGAAATACTTGCTCAACACCAGGGGCCTTATGTCAGATCAACCTGCAAAGAATAATAAGGAGAATCCGCTAAAGGATATTGGCACTCTCATCGTGATGATTCTGCTGTCTGTTTTAGGCGCAATCATCGGTGTCCAGCTGATTACTACTTTAGGCGTTACGCCGAATACCTCGATTATAGGCGCGCTGTTTGCCATGTTACTGGCACGCATTCCGATGCAGGCTTTTTACCGCTACCGTTCTGTTCATACGCAGAATCTGGCGCAAACCGTCATTTCATCTGCGACCTTTGGTGCGGCAAACAGTTTGCTGATGCCGATCGCAATTCCTTATGTCATGGGCCAGCCGCAACTGATCATGCCGATGTTTACCGGTGTGGCTGCAGCGATGTTGCTCGATGCCTACCTGCTTTACCGCCTGTTCGACACCAAAGTGTTTCCTGCCAGCAATGCCTGGCCACCCGGTGTTGCGGCGGCTGAAGCGATTAAAGCCGGTGATAACGGCGGGCGTCAGGCCTGGTTGCTGGTCGCGGGTGTAGTTGTTGGTGTGGCTGGAGCGATGCTGAAAATCCCGATGGCGGCTTTCGGTACGGCGTTTATCGGCAATATCTGGGCGCTCAGCATGTTTGGTATTGGCTTGCTGATCCGCGCTTATGCGCAGCCGGTCGCCGGGCTGGACCTCAACGCGCTGTATATTCCTCACGGCATGATGGTCGGCGCGGGGCTGGTGTCGCTGCTGCAGGTGATTCAGGTGGTGCGTGCTAAAAACGCCGACGCCAAAACCACTTTTACCCAACCGGCGAAAGAAGTGCGCAAAGCACTCGGGCTGGGCGCATTCGGTTATATCGCCATCGCGGCACTGCTGGCGCTGGCGGGCGGCCTGTACAGTGAAATGTCAGTCAGCATGCTGATTGCGTTCGTGATTTACGCCGCCTTTGCCGCCTTCTTCCACGAGCTGATTGTCGGGATTGCCGCGATGCACTCCGGCTGGTTCCCTGCCTTTGCCGTGGCGCTGATTACCTTAATTATCGGTATTCTGATTGGTTTCCCACCGCTGGCGTTATGCGTCCTGACGGGCTTTACCGCTGCTACCGGCCCGGCATTTGCTGATATGGGTTTTGATCTGAAAGCCGGATTTATTTTGCGCGGTTATGGCAAAGATTTGCAGGCTGAACTTTACGGCCGCCGCATCCAGTTATTCGCCGCATTGCTGGCATTTGTCATCGCCATTCCGGTGGTGTGGTACGCCCATTACGGTTACTTCGCCCAGGATTTAGTGCCGCCGGTGGCGCGGGTTTATGCCAAAACCATTCAGGCCGGTGCCCAGCCGGGCATTGCACACAGCCTGCTGATCTGGGCGATTCCGGGCGCATTGATTCAGCTGATTGGCGGACCGAAACGCCAGCTTGGCGTCCTGCTGGCGACCGGTTTGCTGATCAACAGCGTGATGGCCGGATGGGCCGTGGTCTGCGGCATCGTGCTGCGCATTATCATTATCCGGATCTGGGGTGAAAAAGGGCGTACGCCAATGGAAGTGCTGGCGGCAGGTTTTATTGCCGGTGACGCGCTTTACAGTTTCTTCACGTCGATCTTCAGTGCCAAAAAGTAGTGAGTACCGCACCAACACCAGGGCTGATGTTCAGCCAGCATTAAACACCTGACTGTTCCACGATGAACAGCACCCGCGACCGTTTTGGCTACTGCGTGAAATACGCCGGTCGCGATGTTTTAAGAGGACTGAGTGATGAGTTTGCAACAGACATTAACGGTTTTCGAACTGATTGACAGCGCCCACGTCAGCGGTCAGGACATTGTGGACTTGTTCGCCCGTTATCCGGGTATTACCGCCAGCACACACCGCGCTGACGGCCCGAAAGGTGGCACCGATTTTGTGCGTATCACCGTGCCGGGCAGTCAGGGTAAAAGCAGTGGCGGCACGGCACCCACGCTTGGGATTATCGGTCGTCTGGGCGGGATTGGCGCGCGTCCGACGCGTATCGGTCTGGTCTCTGATGGCGATGGTGCGATTGCCGCTGTCACCAGCGCACTCAAACTGGCTGATATGCAGCGCAAGGGCGATGTGCTCGACGGTGATGTGATTATCACCACCCACATTTGCCCGAACGCACCGACCCGTCCGCATGATCCGGTCGATTTTATGGATTCGCCGATTGATGACGTGACCATGAACGACAACGAGGTGGTGGACGGCGTGGACGCGATCCTGTCTATCGACACCACCAAAGGCAACCGCATCATCAATCACAAGGGTTACGCCATTTCACCGACGGTGAAAGAGGGTTACATCCTGCGTGTTTCTGAAGATTTGCTGCGCATCATGGAAATGACCAGCGGCAAACCGGCGGTCACTTTTCCGATTACCACGCAGGACATCACGCCTTACGGCAACGGTGTGCATCATCTGAACAGTATTCTGCAACCGTCAACGGCGACGACCGTGCCGGTGGTCGGTGTGGCTATTACGGCGGAATCTGTTGTGCCGGGCTGTGGCACCGGGGCAAGTCATGAAGTGGATATCGCACTGGCGGCAAAATTTGCTGTTGAAGTGGCGAAAGAGTTTGGCCGCGGCACTTGTCAGTTCTTTGATGCCGATGAATATCAACTCCTGTTGTCGCTGTACGGAAGCTTGCGTCACCTGCAAAACCGGAAGTAACACGATGATGACATCCCTTGCGACGTTAACAATCGGACAGGCACCACGCAGCGACATTATGCCGCTGCTGATGGAACATCTGCCGGCCGGGTCAGTCACCCATGTGGGCTTACTCGACGGGTTAAGCAGGGAGCAAATAGAGCAACGTTATGCGGCTGCTGAGGGCGACGCTGTACTGGTCACCCGCCTGCTGGATGGTTCGCAGGTTACGATGGCTGCGCACCGCGTGGAAAGCGGATTACAGGAAAAAATCGACGTACTGGAAGCCCTGGGTTGCATGACCATTCTGCTGCTTTGCACCGGCGAATTTCATCATCTGCATGCTAACAATGCGCTGCTGCTGGAGCCTGACCGCATTATTCCACCGTTGATCGCTTCAATAGTCGGTCAGCACCGTGCGGGGATTGTGGTGCCGGTTGAATCACAGGTGGTTGAGCAGGCGAACAAATGGCGAAAATTAGCCAAAGCGCCCTGTTTTGCTGTTGCCAGCCCGTATCTTTCTGACGATCAGGCGCTGACGGACGCGGCGATGCATCTGGCTGAACAGGGTGCGGAAGTCGTGGTGCTTGATTGCATCGGCTTTAACCGCCATCACCTCGATGTGCTGAAAAAATATCTGAATATTCCGGTGCTGTTACCGAATGTACTGATGGCAAAACTGGCGGCGGAACTGGTGGTTTGAGGTATGACTGAGGGGCGAACAGCTACCCACAATGGCACTGTGCGGCCGTAAAATCAAATCAGCGCTACCGCTTTGCGGGCGGTGTCGTCTCGTGCGGATAAAGCGGTAATAATCAGTGACAGAAGGCGCTTTCTGCCCCTAATATGAAGGCTCTGAAATTTATCGCAAAGGGCCAATCTATGTTGAAAAATAATGAGTATTTTGACGGGAAAGTAAAGTCGATTGGTTTTGACAGCGAAAGCACGGGTTCAGCCAGTGTTGGCGTGATGGCCGTCGGTGAATATACTTTCGGCACCGCAAAGCCGGAAGAAATGACGGTGATCAGCGGTTCACTGAAAGTGTTGATCCCGGGATCGCCGGACTGGCAGGTATTTAAGCCAGGCGAGACGTTCTACATTCCGGGTAAAAGTGAATTCAACTTACAGGTCGGCGAAACCACCTCATACCTCTGTAAGTATCTGACTAAATAAGTTCTTCAGACACAGAAAAGGCGCTCATGAGCGCCTTTTTTACGTTTTGCATCCGGTCTTAGCGTTGCGCTTCGCCGCCTAATGCCTCGATCAGGTTCTGGATCAGCGCTGCCAGTTCACCGGTCATCAGCACGAAATCTGCATCGAAACGCCCAGCGAAGTCTTCGCGGTCGATATCTTCGTTTTGATCACGAATGACGTCGCTGAATTTCAGGCGCTTAATGCTGCCGTCGTCCGCCAGCACCACGGCGATACGTTCCTGCCAGTCAACCGCCAGCTTAGTCACCAGTTTGCCGTTCTCGATATGCGTGGCGATTTCATCGCTGACCAGCACCTGTTTCTTACAGCGGATCACACCGCCTTCTTCCAGAATCGCTTTCAGCTCGGCTTCGTCCTGCAGCGTAAAACCGGCAGGGGTATCGCCGGAACGCACCCATTCGGTCAGCGTCAGTTCGATCGGGCTTTCCATGGTCAGCGGCACCACTGGTAGCGAACCAAGGCTTTTACGCAGCAGCGCCAGCATGTCTTCGGCTTTCTTGGCGCTGGCGGCGTCAACCATGATCAGGCCGTTAACGGTATCAATCCACATGAATGTCTGGCTGAACCGGCTGAAGGCGCGTGGCATCAGGCTGTGCAACACTTCATCTTTCAGGGAATCTTTTTCAGTCTTTTTCAGCTTGCGGTGTTGTTCACCTTCGAGCTGCTCAATCTTGGCCTGTAACTCCTGTTTAATCACCGGAGAAGGCAGGATTTTTTCTTCTTTACGGGCGCAGATCAGGATCTGACCACCGTTGACATGCGTCAGCGCATCGCCGCCGTGGGAACCCATCGGTGAGACCCAGCCGGTTTTCGACATGTCCTGGCTGCCGCACGGGGTAAAGGTGAAAGCACTGAGCTGTTTTTCCATTTCGTCAGCAGATAACGAAACTTCACGGCTCAAACGGTAAACTAACAAATTTTTAAACCATAACATGGCGTTATCCCTGTCCCGGCGCACTCGTGGTACGCTGAATAAATGAATGCAGGGCGGCATGATAACCAATTGAGCGTCAGCCGTCGTTAAGAAATCGCCGCACCCTGTAACATTGCATAACAGCTTATTCTGGTGACAGTCGCGTCTGGCTTCTAAACTGAATAAACTCAAAAAAACTGACCCTGCAAAGTGTAAAAGGAGAGCAACACGTGCGAATTGGCATTGATTTAGGCGGCACAAAAATAGAAGTCATTGCGTTATCTGATGAAGGTAAAGAGCTGTTTCGCAAACGGGTCGATACGCCGAGAAATGACTACGAACGTACGCTCAAAGCGATTGAAGGGCTGGTGCTGGACGCCGAAAAAGCCACAGGTCAACGTGGCAGCGTGGGGGTGGGGATCCCCGGCACCTTGTCGCCATTTACCGGTAAGGTGAAAAATTCCAACTCGGTCTGGCTGAACGGACAACAGCTGGATGAGGATCTGGCGCTGCTGTTAAAACGCGAAGTGCATATTGCCAACGATGCCAATTGCCTGGCGGTGTCAGAAGCCACTGACGGCGCGGGTGCAGGCCGTCACACCGTATTTGCCGTGATAATCGGTACCGGTTGCGGTTCCGGTGTGGCGCTTCACGGTGCGGCGCATGCGGGCGGCAACGGCAATGCGGGGGAATGGGGGCATAACCCGCTGCCGTGGCAGGATGAAGAAGAAATGCAGTTTGCCCGTGAAGTCCCGTGTTACTGCGGGAAATCAGGCTGCGTCGAGACCTTTGTTTCCGGCACCGGTTTTGCAGAAGACTATTTTCGTTTGTCCGGTCAGCGGCTCAAGGGCGCAGAGATTATTGCGCTGGTGGAGCAGGGCGATGAAACTGCAGAACAGGCGCTCGGGCGTTATGAGCGTCGTCTGGCCAAGGCGCTGGCGAACGTGGTGAATATCCTCGACCCGGACGTGATTGTTTTTGGGGGCGGCATGAGTAACGTGGATCGTTTGTATCAGACGGTGCCGCTGCTGATTAAACAATGGGTGTTTGGCGGGGAATGTGAAACGCCGATCCTCAAAGCCGTACACGGTGATTCGAGCGGTGTACGCGGCGCTGCCTGGCTTTGGCCGCAATCACGTTTCGCGTTGTAAGCCATTATCCGTTTATCAACTTAAGGGCGCAGATTTTGCGCCCTTTCCGTTTGTAACCCGCTTCAGTCAGAACATCTTGCTCAGTACGTTTTCCAGCGCATTGACCAGGATCTGGCTGTGTTCTGCGGTAAAGACCAGCGGCGGGCGGATCTTCAAAATGTTGGCATGCGGGCCGGAGGCACCAATCAGCACGCCTTCTTCGCGCAGTGCGTTGACCACCGCCAGTGCGGTAACGGAATCCGGCCCGCCGTTTTCGTTGACGAAATCGACGCTGACGAACAGTCCTGCGCCACGCACGCTGCCAATCGCCGGGAAGCGTTGAGAGAGTGCGGTGATGCCGTCAAGAATGGCTTTACCCGCCAGCCCGACACTGGCAATCAGATTTTCCTGCTCGATAACTTCCAGCACCGCCAGCCCGACCGCAGAAGACACGGTATTGCCACCGAAGGTATTGAAATAGCTCGATTCACTGCCGAAGCGTTCCAGGATGTGCGGCTGAATAGTGATGCCCGCCATCGGGTGTCCGTTACCCATCGGTTTGCCGAGCGTCACAATATCTGGCAACACGCCGTGGCGCTGGAAGCCCCACATATGTTCGCCGGAACGGCCATAGCCCGGCTGGACTTCGTCGGCGATATACAACGCCCCGGCTTCGTGAATAACGTCGATGGCTTCTTTCAGAAAACCGGCCGGATCGAAGAAACCGCCGTCGCTGGTGAAGAAGGTGTCGATCATCAGGGCAGCCGGTTTGATGCCATGGCGATCCATATCCGCCAGCGCGGCACGGATGTCGTTGGCAAAGCGCTTGCCAACTTCAGCCGGGTTAGCCGGATGGTGAACCGGTGCCGGAATCACCCGCGCATCACCGTTCACTTTAACGTATGGCCCCATCGAGGCCGATAGCCCGGCAATCGCTTTGGTCATGCCGTGATAGCTGAATTCGGTGACGATAACGCCGGTGCCGCCGGTAAAATCTTCGGCGATACGCAGCGCCAGATCGTTAGATTCGCTGCCCGTGCAGGTGAACATTACCTGACTCAGCTCAGCGGGCATGGTACCCACCAGTTTTTCGGCGAAGTTCAGGACATTTTCATGCAGATAACGGGTGTGCGTGTTCAGCGTGGATGCCTGACGCACCAGCGCTTCCAGCACATGAGGATGGCAATGGCCAACGGAAGGCACGTTGTTGTAGACGTCGAGATAACGGCGGCCATCAGCGTCATACACCCACACGCCTTCGCCGCGCACCAGATGCACTGGATTCTTGTAAAACAACTGGTAAGCCGGGCCCAGCAAACGACGGCGGCGTTCTATCATCGCCAGATTGTCGGCTGAAATATTGCCGCTGCTGGCGGCATCAAACGCATTGGTTTTCAACATGAGAGTCATCTCCTGACAGGCGGTTTCAACGTCACTGCCGGTGTGCAAAAAAAATGCCATGACGGCGGAAGGTGATTTGATAATGCGCCGGAGAAAGCGGTAAAACTTGACCTCAGCGTGCTGACTGCTGTGCGTTGCAGTCAACTTTTCGCCGTCAGTGCGTCACGCGTGTTTTGCGGTCAACATTTGCTGTTCCTGAGTCAAGCGACGAAAACGCGCCCCTTCCATTCTGGCTATCCGCAATATCGATTTGATTTAACCGGTACGGAGTGGAACCTGATGACTGCAAAACAATCTGACATGCTCGATGACACCAGCCTGAATCTGCTGGCAACAGAAGCATTGCGCCGCTATTCCCCTGATCTGCAAGGGCATCTTTCGCTGATCTGCCGGTCGGAAAATGCCACTTTTTTACTGCGCTGCCCCGACGGCGAACGTTATGCACTGCGTGTTCACCGGGGGGGCTATCACCAGCGGGATGAAATAGAGAGTGAACTGGCGTGGCTGGATGCGCTGCGTGAAAGCGAGATTCAGGTGCCTGAGGCAGTAAAAGGGCGGGATGGTACCGCTGTGCAAACTGTCGCGGTGAGCGAAACTGAAAACCGCAATGTGGTGATTTTTCACTGGATTGAGGGCGAAATGCCAACCACGGATGTGGATCCGCGGGCGTTTGCTCAGTTGGGGGAAGTGACTGCGCGCCTGCATCAGCACAGCCGTCAGTGGCCGCATCCGGCCGGGTTTCGCCGTATTATCTGGGACAGCGATACCATGGTCGGCCCGCACGGTCACTGGGGCCGCTGGCAGGATGCGCCGGGCATAACGGCGGCCGGGATCCCGCTGATTGAAGAGACGCTGGCGCACACCGGCAGCGTGCTGAAAAGTTACGGCAAGAGCGCACAGCGCTACGGGCTGATCCACGCCGATCTGCGCCTGACGAATTTACTGTTGCACAAAGGCGAAACCCGGGTGATCGATTTTGATGACTGCGGTATGGGCTGGTATCTGCATGATGTGGCGGCGGCGATCAGTTTTGTTGAACATCATCCGCAGGCGCGGGCGTGGGTCCGCCACTGGCTGGAAGGTTACGCACGTATTTGTCACGTGAGCGATGCCGATCTGGCGGTGATCCCGACACTGATTATTCAGCGGCGGATTCAGTTGCTGGCCTGGCGCGGATCGCATGCCACCACGGAAATGGCGCAAAGCCTTGGCAATGAATGGGAACAAGAGAGCCTGCGCCTGTGCCGTGAGTATCTGGCGAAGGCGCATCATCCCTTTGTGATCGGATGAAGCTGCACGAAAAGCGGGCGTCGTAGCAGGGCGCAGGGGCGGCTGGCAAAACTGCCGAAAATTTATCTCATTGTATTGCATTGGGTTATCACCCGGAGACGTGAAGCAAGGTGCTGGTACGGAACTTGCAATTCTCTTTTATCACCGACACTTTTTATTGCCGACATAAAGGGAGTAAAAGACGATGCAGACAGGCCTTTCTTCAACGGCTTCCGGAGCCGGTTTCAGCAATGCGCTGAACGCGCTGACGCGCAGCAATGACAGTCACCGGGGGGTGCTGGCCGCAGCCGCCAGCGGCCTGAGCGATTTTATTCAGGCCAAAGGGGCAGATGTCGATCGTGTGTTCGGCATCTGCCACATCAATCCTGAATTGCTGCAACAACCTACGCTGAGTCTCGGGCTGACTAATTACTGTCAGGTTCTGGAAGAAGCGGCGGCGCAGTCAGGTTGTGATAACTTCGGTTTGCATTACGGGAAACAGTTCAAACCGCAGTCATTAGGGCTGATTGGCTACATCGGTTTATGTTCTTCTTCGGCAGAAACCGCGCTGCAAAACGTAGTGAATGCCTTTCCCTTTCATCAGCACAATACGCTGACGCGGCTGGTGGATAAGGGAGATCATTACCGGTTCGATTATCAGGTGCGGCATGGCAGCATTCTGTGCAGACGGCAGGATGCGGAACTGACGCTGGGGATGATCCTCAATTTATTGCGTCACGGGCTGGGGAAAAACTGGGCGCCGCGTGAGGTGCATTTTGAGCATCCGCGTCCGCAGCAATGGCATGAACACTGCAAAGTATTTGATGCGCCGGTGTATTTCGATCAGCCGTACAATTCCCTGCTGATCGTCAAACGCGATTTACAGCGGGCGATGCCGGAACGGGATCAGACGCTGTTGCTGGTCATGCAGGATGCGATCCGCCGTCTGAATGCGGATGCGCCGTCGCAGCAGTCGGTCACCGACAGCGCGCGATCGCGGGTACGTCAGGCATTATTACGCGGCGAGCCGGTGCTTGATGAAGTGGCCGAAAAAATGGGTATGTCGCCGAGTTCACTGCAACGCCGCCTGCGCGAACAGAACCTGACGTTTACCCAACTGGTGGATAACGTCCGTTGCGAACTGGCGACGCATTATCTGCAACAGCAACAACTGCCGATTTCCGAAATGGCGCTGCTGCTAGGGTATTCCGAAGTCAGTGCCTTTTCGCGGGCTTTCCGCCGCTGGTTTGGCGTCAGCCCGCGTCAGTGGCGACAGACTGCCGCCAGCTAAAGCGCCATCTCCCGTTTAAAGACTTCCAGCGTGTGCGCCTTCACGCGGATAAATTCCGGGTGGCTCATGATTTCCGACCCTCGCGGGCGCGGCAGGTCGAACGGCACGATTTCCGCAATCTGCGTCGGCCGCCGCGTCAGCAGTAAAATCTCATCCGCCAGAAATACCGCATCTTCCAGGTCATGCGAAACAATCAGCATAGTGACGCCGGTCGCCAGTTGCACTTCCTGTAATTTATCGCGGATAAACAGCGTCATCTCGAAATCCAGCGCCGAGAAAGGCTCATCGAGGAACATCACTTCCGGACGCGTCGCCAGCGCCCGCATGATGCACACAGTTTGCTGTTGTCCACCGGAAAGCTCATACGGATAGCGTTTCAGGTCGAAACGGATATCAAACATCTGCGTCAGTTCTTCGACCCGCGCATTCACATCCGCTTTGCTCATGCCGTGGCGTATCAGCGGATAGGCGATGTTGGCGCGGGCGCTCATCCATGGAAACAGCGCGTCGCGGTAGTTCTGAAACACATAGCCAATGGTGGTTTGCGCCAGCGTTTTGCCGTCGAACAGAATGTCGCCTTTATCTACCGGGATCAGCCCGGCGATCATGTTCATTAAGGTCGATTTACCGCAGCCGTTCGGCCCGAAGATCGACACGATCTTTCCACGCGGTAAGTCGAGATTCAGGTCGGTATACAGCGGCTGTCCGGCAAACGACTTGCTCAGCCCGCGGATCGTCACATGGGTGTCCGGTCGCGTGGCATATTGCGGCAACTGCGGGCCTTTATAATCAGGATTCAGCGAGAGAGGGTGCGTCATGCTTTGCTACTCCAGTGGACGGTTTTTTTCTCGATCAGCAAAAAAGCCAGATTGAGCAGATAACCCAGCGCGCCGGTGATCAGGATCGAGGCGTACATATCTTTGATGTTAAACACCTGCTGGGCATCGATGATCCGGTGGCCGAGGCCGGTTTCTGATCCGATAAACATTTCGGCGACGATCACGATCACCAGCGCGATCGACACGCCGGTGCGCAGGCCGACAAAGGTTTGCGCCAGGCTTTCCATCAGCATGATGTCTTTGAAAATATGCCAGCGGGAAATTCCCATCACTTTGGCGGCCATCAGGCGCGTTTTTTTGGCATTCATCACGCCGTATGCGCTGTTGAACAGGATGACCAGCACGGCGGCAAAGGCAGCAATGGCGATTTTGTTGGCGTCAGTAATCCCGAAAATCAGCATAAACAGCGGGATCAGCGCTGACGACGGCGTGGAGCGGAAGAAGTCGATCAGAAATTCCAGGCTGCGGTAAACCTTTTCATTGCTGCCCAAAATTACGCCCAGCGGCACGCCGATCACCGCCGCAAAGGCAAAGGACACCAGCGTGCGGTAAAGGGTTGCGCCGATGTCGGTGCGCATGGACGCGTCGGAAAATGACTGGAACATGTAGCCGATTGTCTCGACCGGCGAGGGCAGAAGCACGGGATTCAGCCATTTTGCGCTGACGGCCAGTTGCCAGAATAAAAACAGCAGTACCGGGCCGACCAGCGGCAGTAACCTTGAAGACCAGCGTGAAGTCATCCTGTTTCTCCTTATCCCTGATAGATCAGCGAAGCGACATCCACCGGCTTGCTGAAGATTTTTCTTTCCGTAAAGACGTCATAAAACTTCTGGAACCATTGCAGGTTGTCGCCTTTCAAATCGGGATACATCACGAAGCCCGGCAGCGGCACTTCTTTGACCAGCGCCGGTTCAATGCTGGTGTAACCGGCGACGTTTTCGCGCGCTTTATCAGGGTGAGCCGCAATGAATTCCACCGCTTTCTGATAAGCGGCAATAAACTTTTTGGTTTCTTCCGGCTTGCTGGCGATAAAACTGGAATTCAGCGCCGCTGCGCCGCCGAACCACGGGGCGTCGGCGTTGCCGAGCACGTATTTAGAAATAACGCCGGTTTCGAGTGTGCGCGAAAGGTTTTTCATGCGTCCGACAGTGCCGGTCGGTTCGAGCGTATATACGCCGTCAATTTGCCCGGCGGCCAGAGCAGGCGCGTGTTGTCCGACCGGCAGTTCAATGACTGACGGATTAGTGAAGCCATTTTTCTCCAGAATAATTTTCGCCATCGTGACGTTCTGGATCCCCGGACCGCAGGCGATTTTTTTGCCTTTCAGGTCACTGATAGCTTTTGCCGGGCTATTCAGCGGCACCAGAAATTCATCTAACACCAGCGTATGGTTTGACGGGTTAGAACAGATAATTTTGAACAGACCCGGTGAAGTGATCGCCCCGAGTCCCAGCGCGCCGGTTGCCGTGCCGTTGGCGCAGCCGTGGATCCTGCCGGTGATCATCCCTTCGACAATTTGCTGGGCACTGGCGAATTTAACGCCTTTCACATTCAGCCCGGCTTGTTTAAAAAAGCCCTGTTCCAGTGCCACATACAGCGGCAAACCGCCGACAATCGGCCAGTAACCAATACGAATTTCATCGTCGTCGGCTGCAAAAACTGACGTCGGGATCATACCGCCAAGGGTGGAAACGCCGCCGGTGATGGCAAGCCATTTCATCAGCTGGCGGCGTTTTTTATCGACTTCAGGTTTGATGTTTTTCATGGACGGTTCCCTTAGCGGTTATGAAGGCGTTGCAACTTGTACTGCAACTTGTATACATAACGTTAAGCACAGGGCGTGCCAGTTTATCGGGGGACGCGCATCAGCACGAAAAAGCGGAAATTCAGCAGGTTGGCAAAGGATAACGCACTGCGCTGGTGCGATTTTTGTGCCTGTGTTCACAATCAGGATCCACAACAGGGCATACCGCTAGCAATCTCACTAGCGGTATGCCTGCGCGAAAGTCGCCGTCAGACTTTAAATTCACTGCTCAGGCGGCTGATGCCCAGACCATTCACTTTGGTGACTTTGATTTGTACCGGAATGCGGTCTTTCATTGCTTCGACATGGCTGATCACGCCGATGGTTTTACCCGAGGCATTCAGGCTATCGAGCGCATCCAGCGCGGTATCCAGCGTGTCGGCATCGAGCGTACCGAAACCTTCGTCGAGGAACAGCGAGTCGATACGGGTTTTATCGCTGACCAGATCGGACAGCGCCAGGGCCAGTGCCAGGCTGACCAGGAAGCTTTCGCCGCCGGATAGTGTGCGGGTATCGCGCACGGCATCGGCCTGCCAGGTATCGACCACCTGCAGTTCCAGCGCATCGCTGGTTTTGCGCTGCAACAGATAGCGTCCGTGCAATTTTTCCAGCTGGCGGTTGGCCAGATACACCAGATGATCGAGCGTCAGACCCTGCGCGAATTTACGGAATTTCGCGCCGTCGCTGGAGCCAATCATCTGGTTGAGATAACCCCAGTCATCACAGGTCCGCTGCGCCTGCGCAATCTGTGCAATCAGCGTCTGCTGACCATGGTGGCGTTGCTTGTCGCTTTCCAGCTGATTTTTCACTTCGCCCAGACGTTGTTGCAGGACTTTCAGTTGTTGTGCCAGCTCCGCCTGTTGCACCGTCAGGGCGTTAAGATCACTGTCGGTTTCACTGAGATGTGCAGGACGGGCAAGCTGATGTTTTTCGAGCTGCTGACGGGCATCCGCCAGTAATGCCTGCGCCTGCGCCAGTTGTTGTTGCAGATGTTCTTTGCGTTGCTGAAGCTGCTGGCGCAACGCGTCGTCGAGCAGCGCCAGTTTCACTGCGGCTTCATCCGCAAATCCGCTGGCGCTCAATGCCTGCTGCCACGCCTGTTCCACCTGCGTCAGTTGTGCGGCGGTCTGTAACTGTTGCTGCTGCGTACTGGCCAACTGACCGGCCAACTGGTCGCGCTGTTCCTGCGCCTTATGCAGCGCGGTCTGGACATCACTCAGCGCTTGTTCTGTCGCCTGTTGTTGCTGATGTAAGTGCTCGCGAACCTGAGCAACCTGACGCTCTCCGAACAGTTCGAGGCGTCGGGCATTCAGCTCAGAAAGGGATTTTTCACCTTCCGCCAGTTGCTTTTGCAACCGCACAAGGTCTTGCTGAGATTTTGCCTGCATCTCTTCCAGCCGGGTAACGCGCTCTGTCAGCAAGGCACTTTGCTGCTGCACTTTCTGCTGTGCATTCAGTGCGTCGTTCAGGGCATCTTTGGCCTGTTGCAGAGCCCGCGCCAGCTGTTCGTGCTGGCTCAGCCGCGCCTGCGACTGCTGCTCTTCCTCATCGCGGGCGGTCAGCCATTGCGTGATGTCGGCGGTATCATGCAGCGTAAACGTCAGATTCAGCGGCGCACTGAGTTGTTGCCAGTTCAGGGTATGCGCATTCAGTTGTTGCTGATCCTGCTCAAGCTGAGTTTGCAGCCGTGTTTGTTGCTCTTTCAGGCCTTTAATTTTTGCCGCCAGTTCGATACCGCTGGCTTTTGCTGCATCGAATTCCAGTTGCATTTTCTCGACACGCTGCGCGGTTTCAGAAGGTTTAACCTGCTGATAATGTTCAATCGCCGGATGTGATGTCGAGCCGCACAGCGGACAGGCTTTGCCGCTTTGCAAATTCGCGCGTTCGGCTTCAAGGCTGACGATCAGCATTTCCTGTTTATGCAGTGCTTTAACGTCGTTGAGATGCTCCAGCTGTTTCTGACATTGCAGACGGATCGCGCCCAGACGCAGTTCTTCTTCGGCCAGCAGCGTCTGGTACTGCGCAAAATCTTTATGCTGTTGCTGCACGCGCTGGTTCAGTTGCGGGAAGATTTGCGCGAGTGAAAACAGCTGCTGCCGCACCGGCCGGAGCTGCATGAGTTCGGTTTGACGTTTCTGTAACACTACCTGCGGGTACTGTTTTTCCAGTTCAGCCTGACGTTGTTGTGCAACGTTAAGGGCTTCAGTCAGCGCGGCCTGACGGGTGTGATGCTGGCGGCTTTCCTCATCCAGTTTCTGACGTTCCGCCGTGATTTGCTGCAGCGTCGCGCTATGTTCACCAGCCTGTTTCTGCGACTCGCTGACCGCCTGTTGTGTTTCCACCAGCGATTTGCGCCATTGCGCGATTTCGCTATCCAGTGGCAGGATTTTTTCTTCGATCAGCGTCTGCATCTGACGCTGTTCTTCCGCCTGTTTCTGCCGCGCAGTGTGCGCCTGTTCCACCGCCAGACTCAGCGGCGTCATCTGTGCAATCTGCTGCTCCTGCTGCTGCGTCAGTTGTATCAGTAATTGCTGAAGGCGCTGCGCGTCATCCTGACAGCGCTGGCGATCATTGAGTAACGGACGCAGTTTTTCTGCCGGTTCGCTGCGCGCCAGTTGCTGTAACTGCGGCGCGGCGGCCAGATTTTCCTGCTCTGCGGCGGTCAGTTGTTGCTGAGACTGCTGCTGTTTTTGCTGCACCTGCTGCCACTGTTGCAGCCAGTTCAGATCCTGCTGGCGCTGCTGCGCCTGCTGACTGAGCGTGATTTCCTGCGTGTTCAGTTCAGCACGTTGTGCTTCGAGCGTCTGGCGCTGTTCTTCGCTGAGCAGTTCGATTCCGGCCATACGCTGATGCAGACCGTCCAGCGCAATGCGCGCTTCTTTATGTTGCTCAAACACGCGTTGAGAAAGCAGCCCGTAAATCTCGGTGCCGGTCAGTTCTTCCAGCAATTCGGCGCGGTCGTTGGCATCGGCATTCAGAAACGCGGCGAACTGCCCCTGTGAAAGCATCATGGATTTGGTGAAACGGCCGAAATCCAGCCCGGTCAGTGTGGCGATGGCATCGAGTTTATCGCGCACTTTATCGGCCAGAATTTTGCCGTCGGCCAGCAATGCCAGCTCCACTTTCGGTGCCTGCAGATTGCCGTCAGGGGAATTTTTGGCGCGGCGCTGGCTCCAGAACGCGCGGTAACCCACACCTTTGACTTCAAACTCCACTTCGGCCAGCGATTCTGCGGTGTGGCGGGTCATCAGTTCATTCTGGCTTGGTGTAATGTTCAGCCTTGGCGTCTGATGATAAAGCGCCAGACAAATGGCATCGAGCAGGGTGGTTTTCCCCGCACCGGTCGGACCTGTGATGGCGAATAATCCGTTGCTGGCAAACGGCTCGGCGGTGAAATCAATTTTCCATTCGCCTTCCAGCGAGTTCAGGTTTTTTAAACGCAGGCTGAGAATTTTCATTGTGCGCCGTCCTCCGCGTTCTGACCGTTGTTAACCTGTTCAACCACCTGCGCAAACAACGTGCGCATCCGAGCCTGACGCGGCTCGTCAGGGTCCGGTTCCAGCGCCAGTCGTCGTTCAAACACGTCGCTGACGCTCAGTTCGCTGAGGGTTTCTTTTTCCTGCTGCTCAATACTGTTGATGCGCTGTTCTTTGCTGCGGCGTAACAGCACGACTTCTACCGGCAGATCTTCCGTCAGCGCCTGAATGCGTCGCTGGATGTCGCTGAGATAATCCTGGGTGGAGACTTCAATATCGAGCCACACCGGTTTGGCCGGATCACCGCCTTCGAACTGTGCCAGTTGGTGTTCAATCTCCACCAGCGAGCCTTTGATTATCTGCATCGGCTGGAAAACCGGGATTTCCAGTGTGTCGATGGCGTTGAGCGTCGCACCATCAAAATCAAGTAAGTACACACTTTTAGCTTTGCTCAGTTCGTCAAAACTCAGGGCAATCGGCGAGCCGCTGTAACGGATATGTTCGGTTTTGGCGACGCATTGTGCACGGTGAATATGACCCAGTGCCACATAATCGACCGGCGGAAAGGCCTGCGCCGGAAACGCATCGAGCGTACCTATATAGATGTCGCGCACGGAATCAGAGGTACTGACGCCGACAGTCGTCAGATGGCCGGTCGCAATAATAGGCAGCGGCATGCCCAGTTCGTCACGTCTGGCCTGAGCAGCCTGCCAGAGCGCGTCATAATGCGCGGCGATGGCTTCCTGCAATGCCAGTTGCTTGTCGCTGCCGGACTGTCCCGCCTGGCTGGCGAGCAGATCACGCGGGCGTAAAAACGGGATAGCGCACAGTATCGCGCCGGGTTTCCCGTCACGCTGACTGAGCACTAAAATCTGTTCAGAAAGGTTTTCACCGACGGTGGCAATCACCCGCGTATTCAGGCAGGACAGGAGCTCGCGCGATTCATTGAGCGTGGCGACAGAATCGTGGTTACCAGCCAGCACCACCAGCTGGCAGCCGGTTTGCTGTAATTCCACCACGAAGCGGTTATACAATTCTCGGGCATAACTGGGTGGGGAACCTGTGTCGAAAATATCGCCCGCGACAATCACGGCGTCGACCTGATGTTGTTGCACCTGACCGGTCAGCCAGCGCAAAAATGCCTGATGTTCGGCTGCACGGCTTTTAGTGAAAAAGTACTGGCCGAGGTGCCAGTCTGACGTGTGGATCAGGCGCATGAGACTCCCGTATGAACCCTGGATGACGACAATGGGGTAAAGTATAAACGTCGGCAGGGGAAGCTGTCCCCGATAAATCAGACCAATTTCAGCAAGATGGCCGGAAATTATCTGTCATAGTTGACTGTAATGAACCATTCTTTTCATTCATAAATCTGTCACAAAACTGACGCATAATGGCGCCCGCAATCAAATAAAAGATCGCTAACCTATTGGCAGGACCTACGATGGCTAGACGTATATTGGTGGTTGAAGACGAAGCTCCAATCCGTGAAATGGTGTGTTTTGTACTGGAACAAAATGGCTATCAGGCCGTAGAAGCTGAGGATTTTGATTCAGCGATTGGGCAGCTTGTTGAACCTTACCCTGAACTGATCCTGCTTGACTGGATGTTACCTGGCGGTTCCGGTATTCAGTTTATTAAGCATCTTAAACGTGAGGCACTGACCCGCGAAATTCCGGTGATGATGCTGACCGCACGCGGTGAAGAAGAAGATCGGGTGCGCGGCCTTGAAGTGGGTGCCGATGATTACATCACCAAACCGTTTTCTCCGAAAGAACTGGTTGCCCGCATTAAAGCCGTGATGCGTCGCATCTCGCCAATGGCGGTGGAAGAAGTAATCGACATGCAGGGTTTAAGCCTGGATCCGTCGTCTCACCGGGTGATGGCCAACGAGCAGGCGCTCGATATGGGGCCGACCGAATTTAAGTTATTACACTTCTTTATGACCCATTCCGAACGTGTATACAGCCGCGAACAGTTGCTCAATAACGTCTGGGGCACTAACGTTTATGTGGAAGATCGCACGGTTGACGTGCATATTCGTCGTTTACGTAAGGCGCTGGAAACCAGTGGACATGACAGAATGATCCAGACTGTTCGTGGTACCGGATACCGTTTTTCAACGCGTTATTGAGCCCTCACAGCGGAGAATCTGTGTGCTAGAACGTTTGTCATGGAAACGACTGGCGGGTGAATTGTTTCTCTTTTGCCTGCCAGCGTTAATTCTCGGTATTTTCGTCGGCCATTTCGGCTGGCTCCTCCTGGTGTCGCTGATGGCGGCACTGGGCTGGAATTATTACAACCAGCTTAAACTCTCTCACTGGCTGTGGCTCGACCGCAGCATTACGCCGCCGAATGGGCGCTGGAGCTGGGAGCCGCTGTTTTACGGGCTGAACCAGATGCAGATGCGCAACCGGCGTCGCCGTCGCGAATTAGGCCAGCTCATCAAACGTTTTCGCAGCGGTGCCGAATCGCTGCCGGATGCCGTGGTGCTGACCACTGAAGAAGGCAATATTTTCTGGTGTAACGGACTGGCGCAGGATTTGCTCGGTTTCCGCTGGCCGGAAGATAACGGGCAACATATCTTCAACCTGCTGCGTTATCCGGAATTCCGGCTGTGGATCCAGACCCGCGATTTCAGCCGGGCGCTGAATTTACAACTCAATAATGAGCATTATGTCGAGTTTCGCGTCATGCCTTATTCCGAAGGACAACTGCTGATGGTGGCACGCGACGTGACCCAGATGCGTCAGCTTGAAGGCGCACGGCGTAACTTCTTCGCTAACGTCAGTCATGAACTGAGAACCCCATTGACGGTATTGCAGGGGTATCTGGAAATGATGGAAGACGCCAAGCTGGAAGAGCCTTTCCGCACTAAAGCGCTGGATACCATGCAGGAACAGACGCGGCGGATGGACGGGCTGGTGAAGCAGCTGCTGACGCTGTCGAAAATCGAAGCCTCAGCGAATATTGATTTGCACGAGAAAGTGGATATTCCGGTGATGCTCGGCATGCTCGAACGTGAAGTGCAAACGTTAAGCAACGGCAGGCATGAAGTGGTGTTTCGCGTAAACGACAAGCTGAAGGTCTTTGGTAATGAAGATCAACTGCGCAGCGCGGTGTCGAACCTGGTGTATAACGCGGTTAACCACACGCCAGCGGGGACACGGATTGAAGTCAGCTGGCAACAAACGCCGCATGGCGCACAGTTCCAGATCAGCGACAACGGACCGGGCATTGCGCCGCAGCACCTGCCGCGCCTGACCGAACGTTTCTACCGCGTCGATAAAGCCCGTTCACGTCAGACCGGCGGCAGCGGACTGGGACTGGCAATCGTCAAACATGCGCTCAGCCATCACCACTCAAAACTCGAAGTCATGAGTGAAGTCGGCGTCGGTACCCGGTTTATGTTTACGCTGGCGCCGAAGTTGATTGTTCCTCAGGAACAGGCCAGCCAAAGCGGCGTAAAGGGATAAAAATCAAGCCACAGCAACAAGCTGTGGCTTCTTTTAGCAGATGATCTGTAAACCTTTTTCTTCAATTAGCATCAGTAAGATCAGCGCCGCTCCGGTGGGTTTGGTTTCATCCCGCTCCCATTTTTGAATGCTGTTGGCGGACATATTGATGAGTCTTGCCAGTACGCCCTGACTGATTTTTTCTTTTTCACGCAAAGCTCGAATGCGTTCAGCAGAGCTTTCTGCGAAGGCTTTCAGTCTTTCCTCCTGAACGGCTTCATCAACAATTTTGTTAATTTCACGCATCGTGGTTTGTGTTACCACGCCAGATGAATCATGGAAGCGTTGAGCCATCCGCTGCATTTTTAGCAAACGTTCATCAACCATTAGAAATCACCTCTTTAATTAATCCATTTCGAAGTTCGGTTTCGAGTTGAAGCTCTGTGAAGTTGAGCAAATCTTTAGCAATTGCTTTATATAAAGACAGAAGTTTGTCGGGAATTTCATTGCCTTTCTTGCGGACACTATTTTTCAGCCACCCGTCGATATAAAAGATCTTATCTTCAAAACGAAAAGCGATGACTGCCCGGCCAAACCCTGACTTCTATCTCCCTGACGGTGCAATTCTCTTCTTGTAAACGTTGCCGGACAAATCCGCATCAAAAAGTCCGTTTGCCAGTTCATGTGCTGACTTGAGGATATCCTTTTCCGACAGTTTGCTGGCGGTCATGAAGTCGTGAAAATCCTCTGTAACAAAAATACGTAAACAGTTCATGTCAACGTCCCTGGTAAAATAAACTATAGTATTTATTACTACAGATCGCAATGGGGCGAATATTGTCCAGCATCATGAAAAATGATGAAGCGATCATGAACTTTATTCATGTCCCATGAAAATTCCTCTGTTGCCCGTTAACACCCTGCATGACAGTATCTTCTTAAAGACGTTTAGACATCTAGATGTCTAAATATAACGCAGCGTAATTATTTACTTTGTGAATCATTCGCATTTCGCCACCGGCGGGATGTTATTAAGGAGTTCTTCATGCAACGTACAACCCCTCCATTCCGTGCAGACGTCGTTGGCAGTTTCCTGCGTCCGGCGGCGATTAAAGAAGCCCGTAAGCAGTTTCAGGCCGGTGAGATTGATGCCGCGCAGCTGCGTGCCGTGGAAGACACCGAAATTCGCCGCGTGGTGGACTTGCAGCGCGAAGCGGGTCTGCAAGTGGTCACTGACGGTGAATTCCGCCGTGCATGGTGGCACTTCGATTTCTTCGAAGGTCTGGAAGGTGTGGAAGGTTACGATGCGGTGCAGGGGATCCAGTTCAACGGCGTACAGACTAAAGCGCGCAGCATTAAAGTGGTCAGCAAGCTCGGTTTCGGCTCGCACCCGATGCTGGAAGATTTCCGTTTCCTGAAAAGCATCAGCGGAAGTGCTGTGCCGAAAATGACCATTCCAAGCCCGAGTGTGATGCATTTCCGCGGTGGCCGTAACGCCATCAGCAAAGAAGTGTATCCGGATCTGAAAGCGTATTTTGACGATCTGGCGCAGGTTTACCGTGATGCGATTAAAGCGTTCTACGATGCCGGTTGCCGTTATCTGCAACTCGATGACACCGTCTGGGCTTATCTGTGTTCTGAAGATCAGAAGAAGCAGATCCGCGAGCGTGGCGATTCTCCGGAAGAGTTAGCACGTACTTACGCTGACGTGCTGAATAAAGCGATTGCCGGTAAACCTGATGATCTGGTGATTGGTCTGCATGTTTGTCGCGGGAACTTCCGTTCCACCTGGATTTCTGAAGGCGGCTATGAACCTGTCGCGGAGATCCTGTTTGGTGGCGTGAACATCGATGCCTTCTTCCTGGAATATGACAACGAGCGCTCCGGTGGCTTCGAACCGCTGCGTTTCATTAAGAAAGGCCATCAGCAGGCGGTTCTGGGATTGATCACCACCAAGTCCGGTGAGCTTGAACTGGCAAAAACCGTGGAATCACGTCTGGCCGAGGCGGCGGAATATCTGGATATCAACCAGATTTGCCTCAGCCCGCAATGTGGCTTTGCGTCAACGGAAGAGGGCAACAGCCTGACCGAAGCGCAGCAGTGGGAAAAACTAAAACTGGTGGTCGATATTGCTGCCCGCGTCTGGTAAACCCTGAAAGAGGTCAAATGATGACCTTGTAAATATGCTGTAAACTGTGCGTGAAATAACCTGAAAGTGGTGACTTCACGCATTTTTCATCTTATCGGAGCATATCTTGTGCTTCATTAGTTCAAAAATCATACATATCATATGGTGTGTTTATCGCAGTATTTAGTGAATACACCTGCCTTGTAACATTAATTTGGTTAAACACTCTGCTTTTTGGATCCCGGCTTGCCTTTATACGCTATAAAAGATTACCTTAGCCCGCGCTGTCGCTCGATACTCCCTGCATAACAACGTAATCATCTGCATATCATCAGGCGTTTTTGCTCACTTCGCTCCTCACATGGGTGCTCTCTGGCTGTTATATGCCATTCATCTTTCTGACGACGTGGCACGACGGCAGCATCGGACACTTTATTCATTTGAACAGGCAACACGACACCCATCATGAGTACTCGTTTAACAAATAAAGATATTCTGGCGCTGGGTTTCATGACCTTCGCCTTATTCGTCGGGGCGGGGAATATCATTTTCCCGCCAATGGTTGGTTTGCAGGCAGGTCATGACGTCTGGTGGGCTGCTGCCGGCTTTATGATCACCGCAGTCGGACTTCCGGTGATGACGGTAATTGCACTCGCACGCGTCGGTGGCGGTGTCGATGCCCTGAGTACGCCAATTGGTCGTGGTGCCGGTATTCTTCTGGCCACTGTGTGTTATCTGGCTGTTGGCCCGCTGTTTGCCACGCCACGCACGGCAACCGTTTCTTTTGAGGTGGGTATCGCACCGATGACCGGTGACGGCCCGCTGCCTCTGCTGATTTATAGCGTGATCTATTTCTCCCTGGTCATCGGCATTTCCCTGTATCCGGGACGTTTGCTTGATACTGTCGGCCATTTCCTCGCGCCGCTGAAAATGGTGGCGCTGGCTGCACTGGGTATTGCTGCCGTACTTTGGCCAGCCGGTTCTCCGATGCCAGCGGTGGATGCTTACCAGACAGTGCCGTTCTCCAGCGGTTTCGTTAACGGCTATCTGACCATGGATACGCTGGGCGCGCTGGTGTTCGGTATTGTTATCGTTAATGCCGCGCGTTCCCGTGGTGTGTCCGATGCCAAACTGCTGACCCGTTATACCGTGCTGGCAGGGCTGATTGCCGGTCTGGGTCTGATGCTGGTTTACCTGAGCCTGTTCAAGCTCGGCGAAAACAGCGCTTCACTGGTGCCTGATGCGACCAATGGTGCGATTATTCTGCATGCCTATGTGGCACATACCTTCGGCGGTGTGGGCAGCTTCTTCCTCGGTGCGCTGATTTTCATCGCCTGCATGGTGACGGCGGTTGGCCTGACCTGTGCCTGTGCGGAATTCTTTGCTCAGTATCTGCCACTGTCTTACAAAACACTGGTCTTCATTCTGGGTCTGTTCTCCATGCTGGTGTCCAACCTGGGCCTGAGCCATCTGATTGCGATTTCAGTACCGGTACTGACGGCGATTTATCCGCCATGTATCGCGCTGGTTGTGCTGAGTTTCACCCTGCGCTGGTGGAACAGCACCACGCGTATCGTGGCACCGGTCATGCTGGTAAGCCTGGTGTTCGGTATTGTTGATGGTATCAAGGCGTCTGCTTTTGTTGACCTGATGCCAGCCTGGACCGCAAACCTGCCCCTGGCTGCACAAGGTCTTGCCTGGTTACCCCCGTCATTATTAATGCTGGTACTGGTCGGGATTTATGACAAAATCAGCGGCCCGCGCAGCGTAACCGCGCACCAATGATCACCGGGTGAATGTTCGAAGACATAAAAGCATGATCGTCTGACGAATGTTTCGCCAATCAGGCCACGGAGAACCCTTCCGTGGCTTTTTCATTGGCAGGCTAAAAGTCATTTTTTAGAATACGATTTTTGATATTTAAAAAAACAACACGGGTTAATGCACATGCAGCAAGAAGCTGAACAACCAATAGCGCAGAACGAAGCGCCGGGCACGAAGTTAAAACGTGGCCTGACAACGCGCCATATCCGCTTTATGGCACTGGGCTCAGCCATCGGAACTGGTCTGTTTTATGGCTCGGCAGATGCGATTAAAATGGCCGGACCGAGCGTATTGCTGGCGTATCTGGTCGGCGGGATTATTGCGTTTATCATCATGCGTGCCCTCGGTGAGATGTCGGTTAACAACCCGCAGAGCGGTTCATTTTCGCGTTATGCGCAAGATTACCTCGGGCCGATGGCGGGTTACATTACCGGCTGGACGTACTGTTTCGAAATCCTGATCGTCGCCATCGCTGATGTAACCGCGTTCGGCATTTATATGGGCGTCTGGTTCCCGGATGTGCCGCAATGGACCTGGGTGCTCAGCGTGGTGTTGATCATCGGCGCGATCAATCTGGTCAGCGTGAAAGTCTTCGGCGAGCTGGAGTTCTGGTTCTCCTTCTTTAAAGTGCTGACCATCATCATCATGATCGTGGCAGGCTTTGGGATTATCTTCTGGGGTATCGGCAATGGCGGGCAGGCGACCGGTATCCACAATCTGTGGAGTCATGGTGGCTTCTTCAGTCAGGGCATCATGGGGACGATTTTGTCCTTACAGCTGGTGATGTTTGCTTACGGCGGCATCGAGATCATCGGGATCACGGCCGGTGAAGCGGAAGACCCAAAGAAATCTATTCCGAAAGCCATCAACTCAGTACCGCTGCGTATTCTGGTATTTTATGTGGGTACGCTGTTTGTGATCATGTCTATTTTCCCATGGAATCAGGTGGGGACGCAGGGCAGTCCGTTCGTGCTGACTTTCCAGCACATGGGCATTACTGCGGCGGCGACGATCCTGAATTTTGTGGTGATTACCGCGTCGCTTTCTGCCATTAACAGTGATGTGTTCGGCGTGGGCCGTATGCTGCACGGAATGGCAGAGCAGGGGCAGGCACCGAAAATGTTCAGCAAGGTATCGCGTCTGGGCACGCCGTGGGTCACCGTTCTGGTGATGATGGCGGCACTGCTGGTGGCGGTTTATCTGAACTACGTCATGCCATCGGCTGTGTTTCTGGTGATTGCGTCTCTGGCGACCTTCGCAACGGTCTGGGTGTGGATTATGATCCTGTTCTCCCAGATTGGTTTCCGTCGCAAACTGAGCAAACAACAGGTGAAAGAGCTGGAGTTTCCGCTGCGTGGCGGCGTTTATACCTCGGTGTTCGGTATTATTTTCCTGGTGTTCATCATCGGCCTGATTGGTTACTTCCCGGATACCCGTATTTCGTTGTATGTGGGGATGGTTTGGGTGGTGGCGCTACTGGTCGGTTATGCCTTTAAACGCCGCAACGACCGTAAGAAAGAAGCACTGGCACTGAGCAATAAAGCGTAAGCAAGCACTTACCTTTCGGTAAATTTTAACGCCCCCGATATCAGATGATATCGGGGGCTTTTTACTACAGGTAAGTGATCGGGGTGAATGAAGGCAGCCAACGCAGAGATAGCTTGAAGGATGCCAGTTAATAACCGATGGCGGCTCCTGCGGGACGTCGCACATCATTCGCGCCATACAGATAACCTTCGCGAACCTTGCCTGACACCGCTGAGTCATTACCTGAGTTTGCTGATGTCACACCGGCCGCACCCGGTAACCCCACCATAATCAGCTCCGTCGCACCCCATGGCGTCTGTTCCACCATTTTGTAACCCATCTTCTGCAGGATATTCAGGCTGTCCTGAGAAACGCCGCGCTGCTCGTAATACACTTCATCCGGCAACCACTGATGATGAATACGTGGCGCATCCACGGCTTCCTGTGGTGCCATGCCGTAATCGATGACATTCAGCGCCGCCTGCAGGGTAATGGTGATGATGCGCGAACCGCCAGGCGATCCCAGAACCATGAAGATTTTACCGTCTTTGGTCACCAGACTCGGGCTCATAGAGGATAGTGGGCGCTTACCGGGGGCGATGGCATTTTTGGTTCCCTGCACCAGACCGTACAAGTTTTTCTCGCCGACTTTGGTGGTGAAGTCATCCATTTCGTCATTCAGGAAAAAGCCGGTGCCCGGTGCAATCACGACAGAACCAAAGCGGCCATTCACCGTATAGGTGGTGGACACCGCGTTACCCATTTTATCGACGATGGAATAATGCGTAGTTTCCGGTTTCTCGTGCGGTTCCATACCCGGCTGAACGGCGGTGGACGGCGTGGCTTTGTCCGCTTCTATTTTCTTACGGATTTCTTCGGCATAGCTTTTACTGACCAGCCGGTCGATCGGGTTTTTCACGAATTCAGGATCGCCGAGATAGGTATTGCGATCCATATACGCATGGCGCATGGCTTCGGTGAGGACGTGAATCGATGCCGCTGAATTGAAGCCCATGCTCTTCAGGTCATAGCCTTCAACGATGTTAAGGATTTCACACATCGTGACACCGCCGGAGCTTGGCGGTGGTGCTGAGACAAATTTATAACCGCGATAGCTGCAGGCGATCGGGGCGTCTTCGGTGACTTTATAATTCGCGAAATCCGCTGCGGTCAGGATGCCGCCACCTTTTTTAGAGGCCGCTTCGACCGCTGCCGGGATTTTGCCTTTGTAGAACGCATCCGGGCCATGTTTCGATATGGACTCCAGCGTGTTGGCTAAATCGGTTTGTACCAGTTTGTCGCCGGGTTGCAGCGGGCTGCCGTCTTTGCGCAGGAAAATGCGCGCGGCTTCGGGATCTTCTTTGAAGCGTTTGACGGTGGTATCAAGAATATCGGTATCAGCACGGGTCAGTACAAATCCCTGACGGGCGAGTTTAATCGCCGGCGCCATTACCTGCTGGCGCGTCAGTTTGCCGTATTCTTTCTGCACGGTATCCATGCCCAATACCGTACCCGGCACGCCTGCGGCGAGATAGCCATACAGACTGGCCCCTTTCTTCACGTTGCCGTCGGCATCCAGATACATATTGGCACTGGCGGCGGCCGGGGCGGTTTCGCGGAAGTTGATGAAGGTGTCTTTACCGTCGGCAAGATGCACCGTCATGAAGCCTCCGCCACCGATATTGCCACAGCATGGGTTGACGACGGCCTGCGCGTAGCCGACAGCCACGGCAGCATCGATGGCGTTGCCGCCCATTTTCAGAATATCGACGCCGACCTGAGACGCCAGATATTGCGAGGTGACGACCATGCCATTTTTGGCTTCCACCGCGGGATTCGATGCGGCGTACAACGGCAGGCTGGTCAGCATGGCCAGCGCGATGAGTGATTTCCGTAACATAGGGGCTCCTGTCTATTACCCTGTCTTTTGAGTCATAACCTTCAGGTTATTGTGTGATAACGCTTTTTTGTTTTTTCAGTCTGACACTCTTTATGCAAACGGCACGCCATAATGAGACGGTCAGGCTATTTTTCAGCGTAGACGTAAATGACCGGGAGCGGGAAGGGGAGGCGGGAAAATGTGATCGTGCCGGATAGCAGGCAAAAAAAACGGCCAGCGAGGCTGACCGTTATTGACCGTGAAATCCGCTAAAGGATTACAGGTTTGATGCGTTTTCAGACAAATATTTAGCCACGCCATCCGGGGATGCGCCCATGCCTTTTTTGCCTTTTTCCCACTGAGCCGGGCACACTTCGCCGTGCTCTTCGTGGAATTGCAGCGCGTCAACCATACGCAGCATTTCGTCGATGTTACGACCCAGTGGCAGATCGTTAACGACCTGGTGACGAACAACGCCTTCTTTGTCGATCAGGAAAGAGCCGCGCAGTGCAACGCCAGCGTCCGGATGTTCGATACCGTAGGCTTTCTGGATTTCGCGTTTGATGTCAGCAACCATCGCGTACTTAACAGGACCGATGCCGCCTTTCTCTACAGGGGTGTTACGCCATGCATTGTGAACGAACTCGGAGTCGAAGGAGACGCCTACCACTTCTACGCCACGATTCTGGAATTCTTCGTAACGGTGATCGAAAGCGATCAGTTCAGAAGGACAGACGAAAGTGAAGTCCATTGGCCAGAAGAAGATAACAGTAGGTTTGCCTGCAGTGTGTTTTTTGAAGTTGAAGTTTTCAACTACTTCGCCGCTGCCCAGTACTGCTGCTGCGGTGAAGTCAGGGGCTGGACGAGTTACCAGAACCATATTATTACTCCTTATGAAACCCTTCCGGGCGTCGTAGGTGAGAAGGAAAGGGTGAACAAAACGACTGCCAGTATAGGGGCAACCTTCGGGTGAATAAACCCCATCGCACCAATCAATCAGATAGCATCCGGCTATCAGTCTTTGAAGTAAGTCTCAAACTTTTTAACAACTACTTTTTCGTTTTGCAGAGAATTGCGGGGTAATCCACAAAATTAGGGGTATTTGTCAGATTTGCCGGTCTCTCGCCTGTTGCATCATCACCGGATAAAACTGCCAGAACAGTTGCTCGAGGGCGTCGTAATTGAGTTCGATATCATGGAAAGAGCCGGTCAGTGCGGCAAGTTTTGGCCGCCGGTTGGCCATACCGCGCAATACGTCGCCAATAAAAGGCAGCACCGCGTAACGTTCCATCCAGCGTTCAGGCCAGAGATAAGCGTTCAGATTTTGGAAACGTTCCGGCATTTCAGGCAACTGAGGTTCAATTTCCTGCTGACAGCCGTCAAGAAAATCTTCCAGTGATTGCTGCGGATGAATGCTGACCCAGTGACGGGAAAGGAAGTGATCCCAGACGACATCGAGCGTTATCGGTGCGACGCGGCGAAAATCTTCACGGAAATAACTGCGGGCAATTTTCACTTCCGGCAGTGAATCGGTCATGACATCCACGCGGCGGTGCATACGGATGCCGCTGACGATCTCATCAGAGAACTGACCGTCAGGATTGCCGCGAACGAAGTCTGCCAGCAGATTTCCGGTCAGTGAACTTTTGGCCAGTGAGGCCAGATGGAGGTGGGCTAAAAAATTCATTCGCGAAGTATAACGCAGGAAAGTTGATCTCCGACAGGGCAGCGGATGCCTTTATTCGCGCAGAAGCTTGCAGGGGATGCCCCGTCCCACTAGACTAAGCCGCCTGTTTTTGTCGTTAAGTGAAGTGAAAAACCATGCGTGTTGCCGATTTTTCTTTTGAACTCCCTGAATCCCTGATTGCCCGCTATCCGCAGACCCAGCGCAGCGGCTGTCGTTTGTTGTCTCTGGACGGGCCAAGCGGTGAGTTAACGCACGGCGTGTTCACTGATATTCTCGATAAAATTCATCCCGGCGATTTGCTGGTATTTAACAATACCCGCGTGATCCCGGCTCGTGTGTTTGGCCGCAAGGTCAGCGGCGGTAAAATTGAAGTGCTGGTTGAGCGCGTGCTGGATTCACACCGCGTTCTGGCCCATGTGCGTGCGTCCAAATCGCCAAAACCGGGCGCAGAACTGCTGCTCGGTGATAAAGAAGATATTAAAGCAACGATGGTGGCGCGCCACGATACGTTGTTTGAGCTGGAATTTAATGAAGATCGTGATGTCTTTACTCTGCTCAACGAAATCGGCCATATGCCGCTGCCGCCGTATATTGACCGTCCTGATGAAGATGCCGACCGTGAACTGTATCAGACCGTCTACAGCGAACGTCCGGGTGCGGTAGCTGCGCCCACTGCTGGCTTGCATTTCGATGAGCCGCTGATGGATGCGTTGAAAGCCAAAGGCGTGGAGTTCGCTTTTGTGACGCTGCATGTGGGGGCAGGCACCTTCCAGCCGGTTCGTGTGGACACCATTGAAGACCACATCATGCATGCTGAGTATGCCGAAGTGCCTCAGGACGTTGTGGATGCGGTGCTGGCCTGCAAAGCGCGTGGCAATAAAGTGGTAGCAGTGGGAACAACCTCTGTGCGTTCGCTGGAAAGTGCGGCGAAGGCCAGTGAAGATGCACTGATTGCGCCGTTCTTCGGCGATACCAAGATTTTCATTTATCCGGGCTATCACTATCAGGTAATTGATTCCCTGATCACGAATTTCCATCTGCCGGAATCGACGCTGATCATGCTGGTGTCGGCGTTTGCCGGGTATAAAAATACCATGAATGCTTACCATCAGGCGGTGGCTGAGCAGTACCGTTTCTTCAGTTATGGTGATGCGATGTTCATCAACCGTAACCCGCTGGCGCCGCAGGAAGTGGTCGGCCAGTAACCTTGAGTTAATAATTACCGGCCTGGTCGCACCCGGTGCATCCGGGCTTTCTCTTCCGGGCGTCATGCCACGGATTTAACCTCATCAGACTGTTTCTCTGATGCTGGAGGCAATGTGAAGTACGAATTAAGCACGACCGATGGCCGCGCACGTCGCGGGCGTCTGATCTTTGAACGTGGCGTGGTCGAAACCCCGGCATTTATGCCAGTGGGCACTTACGGCACCGTAAAAGGCATGACCCCGGAAGAAGTCAAAGACACCGGTGCACAGATTTTGCTGGGCAACACTTTCCACCTGTGGCTGCGTCCGGGGCAGGAAATCATGAAACTGCATGGCGATCTGCATGATTTCATGAACTGGCATGGCCCGATCCTCACCGATTCAGGTGGCTTCCAGGTGTTCAGCCTGGGCGCGATGCGTAAAATCAAAGAAGAGGGTGTGCATTTCCGTAACCCGATCAACGGTGACCCGGTGTTCCTCAGTCCGGAAAAATCCATGGAAATCCAAAACGATCTGGGTTCCGACATCGTAATGATCTTCGATGAATGTACGCCATATCCTGCTGACTGGGATTATGCAAAACGCTCGATGGAGATGTCTTTGCGTTGGGCAAAACGCAGTCGCGATCGCTTCAACGAGTTGAATAATAAGAATGCTTTGTTCGGGATTATTCAGGGCAGCGTTTACGAAGATTTACGAGATGTATCATTAAAAGGGCTGGTAGATATCGGCTTTGATGGTTACGCTGTGGGCGGCCTGGCAGTGGGCGAGCCGAAGGAAGACATGCACCGTATTCTGGAGCACGTTTGTCCGCAAATTCCGGAAGACAAACCTCGCTATCTGATGGGTGTCGGTAAACCGGAAGATCTGGTTGAAGGCGTGCGTCGCGGTATCGATATGTTTGACTGCGTGATGCCAACGCGTAACGCGCGTAACGGCCACCTGTTTGTCACTGACGGCATCGTAAAAATCCGTAATGCCAAGCATAAAGATGATACGTCGACGCTGGATGAACATTGTGATTGTTACACATGTCGCAATTATAGCCGTGCCTACTTGCATCATCTTGACCGTTGCAACGAAATTCTCGGTGCGCGGCTAAACACGATCCATAATCTGCGCTATTACCAGCGTCTGATGGCCGGTTTACGCCAGGCTATCGAAGAGGGTAAATTAGAAGCGTTTGTGACAGACTTCTACGAGCGTAAAGGCAAGCCTGTTCCGCCTTTAAACTTCTGATTTCTTTCTCGTGTCGGCATCTTCGAAAGAGGGTGCCGATTTTATAATTTCTTGGACCGGCATTATGGGGTATTGTGCGAGACGTTTCATCGCAGACTCCGGGTCGGATTCTCGGTTTGTTTTACATCAATTTGCTTCACAACAACAATGAGGGAATTTAAATGAGTCTTTTCATTTCCGATGCAGTCGCAGCGACCGGCGCACCGTCACAGGGAAGTCCTTACTCTCTGGTTATCATGCTGGTGGTTTTTGGTCTGATTTTCTATTTCATGATCCTGCGCCCGCAGCAGAAACGTTCTAAAGAACACAAAAAACTGATGGACTCTATCGGTAAAGGTGACGAAGTCATGACCACGGGTGGCCTGATTGGTCGCGTAACCAAAGTAGCCGAAACCGGTTATGTGGTTATCGCACTGAACGACACTAACGAAGTGATGATCAAACGTGACTTCGTGGCAGCAGTTCTGCCAAAAGGCACGATGAAGTCTATCTAATTTTCGATTTTCCCGAAGGGAACTGCCGTGTTAAACCGTTATCCTGCGTGGAAGTATCTGATGTTGATCGTTGTGGTCATCGTCGGGCTGCTTTATGCACTTCCCAACCTTTATGGTGAGGATCCGGCTGTTCAAATCACTGGTGCTCGGGGTTCCGACGCCAGTGAAGCAACGCTGGACCAAGTCCGTAACGTATTAGATCAAAGCAAAATCCAGATCAAATCAGTTGCTCTGGAGAATGGCGCTATTCTTGCCCGTTTTAACGACACGGATGTACAGCTTCGTGCACGTGAAGCGCTGACTGAAGCGTTGGGCGACAAGTTTGTTATTGCACTGAACCTCGCGCCGGCAACGCCGCGCTGGTTGAGCATGCTGGGCGCTGAGCCGATGAAGCTGGGCCTCGACTTGCGTGGGGGTGTTCACTTCCTGATGGAAGTGGATATGGATACCGCGCTGAGTAAGCTGCAAGAGCAGACAATGGACAACATGCGCAGCGACCTGCGCGACAAGAATATTCCTTATGCCACGGTGCGTAAGCTCGACAACTATGGCGTTGAAGTGCGTTTCCGCGATGCTGCTACCCGTGATTCTGCGGTCAGCTACCTGAGCCCACGTCACCGCGATTTAGTGATCACTAACAGTGGCGACAATGCCATCCGTGTAGTGATGACTGATGCTCGCCTGAGTGAAGCCCGCGAGTATGCCGTTCAGCAAAACATCACCATCCTGCGTAACCGTGTAAACCAATTGGGTGTGGCCGAGCCGCTGGTACAGCGTCAGGGTGCTGACCGTATCGTGGTTGAGTTACCGGGTATTCAGGATACTGCGCGCGCTAAAGAAATTTTGGGCGCGACCGCGACACTGGAATTCCGTCTGGTTAACACCAATGTAGATGCTTCTGCTGCTTCAACCGGTCGTGTGCCGGGCGACAGCGAAGTGAAAAACATGCGTGATGGCCGTCCGGTTGTTCTGTACAAACGCGTGATCCTGACCGGTGACCACATCACTGATTCCACATCCAGCATGGATGAGTACAATCAGCCGCAGGTTAACATCTCTCTCGACAGCGCTGGCGGTAACGCCATGTCTAACTTCACCAAGGATAACATCGGTAAACCGATGGCAACCTTGTTCGTGGAGTACAAAGACAGCGGTAAGAAAGATGCCAATGGCCGTGCGATTCTGGCGAAGCAGGAAGAAGTTATCAACGTGGCGACCATTCAGTCACGCCTGGGTAACAGCTTCCGTATCACCGGAGTGAACGATCCGAATGAAGCCCGCCAGTTGTCCCTTCTGTTGCGCGCCGGTGCGTTGATCGCGCCAATTCAGATAGTTGAAGAGCGTACTATCGGCCCGACCTTAGGGATGCAAAACATCACTCAGGGTCTGGAAGCGTGCTTGTGGGGTCTGGTGGCATCCATTCTGTTCATGGTGGTTTGGTACCGTAAGTTCGGCATTATCGCCACGACAGCGCTGGTCGCTAACCTGATCCTGATTGTCGGGATCATGTCTCTGCTGCCTGGTGCGACGCTGACCATGCCGGGTATTGCCGGTATCGTCCTGACGCTGGCGGTGGCCGTCGACGCCAACGTACTGATAAACGAACGTATCAAAGAAGAGCTGAAGAACGGACGTTCCGTTCAGCAGGCGATTCATGAAGGCTATAAAGGCGCGTTCTCAAGTATCGTTGATGCCAACATTACGACCCTGATCACGGCAATTATTCTTTATGCAGTGGGTACCGGTTCGATTAAAGGCTTTGCTATCACCACCGCTATCGGTGTGGCAACCTCGATGTTTACGTCGATCGTGGGGACCCGTGCAATCGTGAACCTGGTTTACGGCGGCAAACGCATTAAAAAGCTGTCTATCTGAGGAGTGCGTTGTGGCACAGCAACAACCATATACTGTTGAACAACTGAACTACGGCCGTAAAGTCATCGACTTTATGCGCTGGGACAACGTGGCCTTCTGTATTTCAGGCCTGTTGTTTATCGCATCCGTTGCGATTATGGGGGTTCGCGGGTTCAACTGGGGTCTGGATTTCACCGGCGGTACCGTCATTGAAATCAGCCTTAGCCAGCCCGCGAACCTGGACGTAATGCGTGCCGATCTGGAAAAAGCAGGATTCAAGGATCCTGTGGTTCAGAACTTCGGTAGCAGCCGTGATGTGATGGTTCGTCTTCCACCTGTATCGGGTAATGCCGGTCAGGAACTGGGAAATAAAGTCCTTAGCCTGGTGAACGCGGATATCGATAAAGACGCGACCGTGAAACGTGTCGAGTTTGTCGGCCCGAGCGTGGGGAGTGATCTGGCGCAGGCTGGTGGCATGGCCCTGCTGATGGCGTTGATCTGTATCCTGATTTACGTCGGTTTCCGTTTTGAATGGCGACTGGCGCTGGGGGCGGTAATCGCACTGGCGCACGACGTGATCATCACCATGGGCGTATTGTCACTGTTCAGGATCGAAATTGATCTGACCATCATCGCGTCCCTGATGTCAGTTATCGGCTACTCGCTGAATGACTCCATCGTGGTATCGGACCGTATTCGTGAAAACTTCCGCAAAATTCGTCGCGGGAACTCTTACGAAATCATGAACGTGTCCCTGACCCAGACGTTAAGCCGTACCATTATGACTTCAGCGACCACGCTGATGGTGGTACTGATGCTCTATATCTTTGGCGGTGCGTTGCTGGAAGGCTTCTCACTGACCATGCTGATTGGTGTGTCGATTGGTACGGTTTCGTCCATCTACGTGGCGTCCGCGCTGGCTCTGAAACTGGGCATGAAGCGTGAACACATGCTGCAGCAGAAAGTGGAAAAAGAGGGCGCTGATCAGCCTTCCATTCTTCCGTAATTTGCCGATGGTTGTCCCGTTCGGAAAAGAAAACAAAAACCCCGCAATGCGGGGTTTTTTTTCATCTGCAACTCGTTGTCTTTATCTGGTAACGACGGGCTGTGCCTGCGGTGTCGCCACAATATTATGCAGGTGAACAAATCCCAGAGTTTCGACAGTGACCTGATTAAATTTCACATCGACCGTTTTCACCGGGCCTGGCAAGAGGTCTGGCTCGACGCTAATGGTCTGGGTTTGCATATCAACAGTCAGCGGTTTGCCCGTGACCGGGTCGAGCTGCCCCCAGCTCAGGGAAGCCGTAAACGGCGGCAATGGCTGGCCCGCATTGTTTTTGATTTCCAGCACGGCCTCTACGCCGCTGGCATCCGGGGCGACGCGGATCAACTGAACACTTAATTCACCAATATTACTTTTCAGCAAGGCGGCACTTTTGGCTGCAGGTAACAAATAGACACCATTATTTGACTGGCGGTTGAGCGTGGTTTGCTGCTCCAGCGCGATGGCCAGATCCGTCAGGCGTTGCAGTTTTTGATTGAGCTGACCGACTTCTGTTTTCAGCTCCGGGATTTGTGAATTTTGCGTCGCGCAACCCGTCAGGCTGAACAATGCGGCGCAGATCAGCAAAAGGCGTGGGTGTTTTGTCATATCAGAGACTTCCTTTCATCTGCCCGTTGAAACATTCCGTCCGGGCACCAATATTGATAGTTAAGTTTAACCCGATGTCGATGAAAGTAGCGACAGCCTTTGTTGTCGGCAAACTTCGGGTTAAACTAATGTCCAATTGAGTTCGCGATCAGGAAGTGCTATGCATTGCCCATTTTGTGCCGCTGTTGATACTAAAGTCATCGATTCCCGTCTGGTAGGCGATGGATCGCAGGTTCGCCGTCGCCGTCAGTGTCTGGTGTGCCATGAACGTTTCACCACGTTTGAAGTGGCGGAACTGGTGATGCCTCGCGTCATTAAAAGCAATGAAGTTCGTGAACCGTTCAACGAAGACAAACTTCGCAGTGGCTTTCTGAAAGCACTGGAAAAACGCCCGGTCAGTTCCGATGACGTCGAAACGGCCATCAGCCACATTAAGTCGCAGTTGCGTGCGACCGGTGAACGTGAAATTCCGGCCAAAATGATCGGCAATCTGGTAATGGACGCCCTGAAAGGGCTGGATAAAGTCGCCTATATCCGCTTTGCATCGGTGTATCGCAGTTTCGAAGATATTCGTGAGTTTGGTGAAGAAATCGCCCGTCTTCAGGATTAAGGAAAGCTGATGTCGCCTGACCAACAAGTTGCCGAAAACCCTACCGATGAACACTACATGGCGCGGGCTTTCGAGCTGGCGCGTCGCGGGCGTTTCACCACGACACCTAATCCCAACGTCGGTTGTGTCATTGTATTAAATGGCGAAATCGTCGGTGAGGGCTATCATTTGCGTGCCGGTGAACCGCATGCTGAAGTCCACGCATTACGCATGGCAGGTGAGAAAGCGAAAGGGGCGACAGCCTATGTGACGCTGGAGCCGTGCAGTCATCATGGTCGCACGCCGCCGTGTGCCGATGCATTACTGGCAGCAGGTGTTGCCCGTGTTGTCGCCGCGATGCAGGATCCTAACCCGGAAGTCGCGGGGCGTGGTTTATACCGCCTCAAACAAAACGGCGTTGATGTCAGCCACGGGCTGATGCATCCGCAGGCTGAAGCCGTGAATCTGGGGTTCCTGAAACGAATGCGGACCGGTTTCCCTTATGTTCAGCTCAAAATGGGCGCGTCTTTAGATGGCAGAACTGCGATGGCCTCGGGCGAAAGCCAGTGGATCACCTCGGCTGCCGCCCGTGCTGATGTTCAGCGTTTTCGCGCTGAAAGCTCGGCGATTCTGAGCACCAGTGCCACTGTTCTCGCGGACAATCCCTCGCTGAATGTACGCTGGAGCGAACTGGGCAGTGAGGTGCAGGCGATTTATCCCGAGGAAAATCTGCGTCAACCGCTGCGGGTTATTCTCGACAGTCAGAATCGCGTGACGCCACAGCATCAGGTGGTGAATTTACCCGGTGAAGTCTGGCTGGCGCGGCTGGAAGCTGACACGCAAGTCTGGCCGGGATCCGTCGAGCAATGGCGTGTGGCCGGGCGCGACAACCGTATTGATCTGGTTCTGCTGATGATGCAACTGGCGAAACGGCAGATAAATTCCATCTGGGTGGAAGCCGGTGCACAACTGGCCGGTGCCTTATTACAAGCCGGTCTGGTTGATGAATTAATCGTTTATATGGCGCCTAAGTTATTGGGCGATAATGGCCGCGCACTGTGTGAACTGCCTGGATTGCAGCATTTGGCGGATGCCCCTGAATTTGTTTTCAATGATATCCGTCAGGTCGGCTCTGACTTACGTTTGCGCCTGAAACCGGTGTATTGAGAATTTTACTCCTCCCTGCGGAATGACTTTAAAAGCGCATGTCCAGACAGGGTAATTTTATGATAGAATCCGCCCCCCTGCGGCTGGGGTTGAGAAACTCCTGAACCCACTTTAAGGAAAACTATGAACGTTATCGAAGGTGTTGTAGCCACGCCTAACGCGCGCGTAGCGATCGCGATTGCTCGTTTTAACAATTTTATCAACGACAGCCTGCTCTCTGGCGCTGTTGATGCGTTGAAACGTATTGGTCAGGTTAGCGATGACAACATCACCGTAGTCTGGGTCCCGGGCGCATACGAATTGCCTCTGGCAACCCGCGCACTGGCTGAAAGCGGTAAGTATGATGCGGTTGTTGCACTTGGCACCGTGATCCGCGGGGGCACTGCCCACTTTGAATTTGTAGCGGGCGAATGCAGCTCTGGCCTGTCCAGCGTTGCCATGAACAGCGAAATCCCGGTGGCCTTTGGTGTGCTGACGACAGAAAGCATTGAACAAGCCATCGAACGCGCAGGGACAAAAGCCGGTAACAAGGGTGCAGAAGCTGCACTGACCGCGCTTGAAATGATTAATGTTATCAAGGCTATTAAGGCCTGAATCTAGTTAAGGGGAAATCCGTGAAACCTGCTGCTCGTCGCCGCGCCCGTGAATGTGCCGTTCAGGCGCTTTACTCCTGGCAGTTGTCGAAAAATGACATCGCCGATGTTGAATTAGAATTCCTGACCGAGCAGGATGTCAAAGACGTAGACATTGCCTATTTCCGCGAACTGCTGGCTGGTGTAGCAAACAGTGCTGAGAAACTCGATGCACTGATGGCGCCATACCTGTCCCGCCAGTTGGATGAACTGGGCCAGGTGGAAAGAGCTATTTTGCGTCTGGCTCTGTTTGAGCTGAGCAAACGCCAGGACGTTCCTTATAAAGTGGCGATCAACGAAGCTATCGAACTGGCCAAAACTTTTGGGGCTGAAGACAGTCATAAGTTCGTCAATGGTGTGCTGGATAAAGCAGGCCCACATATTCGTAAAAAGTGATCGTCAAAAAGGGTCAGCCTCGTTCACAAATGGCGACAGTCATTTTCGGTTGATTTCTGGCTCTGTTGATAATCTGGTGATGTCACTGCGTTTATCCTTTGTGTGACACCCTTCTTAAGGCCGGATTTCCGGCCTTAAGTCATTCTAACGATTTGGAAATGTACTATGGCATGCGGCGAATTTGATGTCATCACTCGCTACTTTAACCGGTTCAGAACTGCCCGGCAGGATGTGCATTTAGGCATTGGTGATGATTGTGCCTTACTGACGGTTGGCGAGAAGCAGCTATTAGCAGTCAGTACCGATACGCTGGTCGAAGGTATCCATTTTCTAAAAACTATTTCACCTTCCGACCTGGGCTATAAAGCGCTGGCGGTTAACCTGAGCGATCTGGCCGCGATGGGCGCCGATCCTGCCTGGGTTTCGCTGGCCCTGACGCTGCCGGAAGTGAACACCGACTGGTTGCAGGCATTCAGCGACAGTCTGTTTGAACAACTCAATTATTACGGCATGCAGTTGATTGGCGGCGACACTACGCGTGGCCCGCTGAGCATGACGTTAACCATTCAGGGGCTGGTGCCTGTGGGGCGTGCATTAACCCGTTCCGGTGCAGGCATTGGTGACTGGATCTTCGTCACCGGTACCCTCGGTGACAGTGCTGCGGGGCTCGCTATTCTGCTGGAACAGCTGAATGTTACTGATACCGATAACCGCGAATTTCTGCTCAAACGCCATCTGCGGCCTTCGCCACGCGTTCTGCAAGGGCAGGCGCTGCGCGATTTAGCAACATCTGCTATCGATCTTTCTGACGGGTTGATGTCGGATCTTAAACATATACTGACTGCCAGTGAATGTGGCGCGCGGCTCGATCTTGATGCGATCCCATTATCGGCTGCATTGAATAAAGTTGCCGATCCTGAGCAGGCGCTGAAATGGGCGCTGACCGGAGGCGAAGATTATGAACTTTGCTTCACTGTGCCGGAAATTAACCGCGGTGCGCTGGATGTGGCACTGAGCCATCTGGGTGTCAACTTTACCTGTGTTGGCCAGATTGCGCCGCTTTCAGAAGGTATTAAGTTTATGCGTTCTGGCTTACCGGTAGAACTTGAATGGCAAGGTTTTGACCACTTTGCCGGAGAGGAATTGTTGTGAATATTGGCCGTAAAAAACGCCCGGCGGGGTACAAGGGAAAAACCGGTGATCCGGTTCAGGACATGGCTGCGGCTAAAAAGCGTCTTGATCTGCGTAATCCGTGGCATTTACTGGCGACCGGTTTTGGCAGCGGTTTATTCCCTGTTGGTCCGGGCACTGCGGGCTCCATCGCTGCGATCCCGTTCTGGATTGTCATGACCTACCTGCCGTGGCAGGTGTATTCCATGATTGTCATGTTCAGTATTTGTATCGGGGTTTATCTTTGCCGACAGACCGCGCGCGACATGCGGGTTCATGACCACGGCAGTATTGTATGGGATGAATTTGTTGGCATGTGGATCACCCTGATGGCGATCCCGGTCAACGACTGGCGCTGGGTATTGATTGGCTTTATCGTTTTCCGCGTGCTGGATATCTGGAAGCCGTGGCCGATCCGCTGGTTTGACCGCAACGTGCAGGGCGGAATGGGTATCATGATCGATGATGTGGTAGCCGGTGTACTGGGTGCGGCGATTATCTATCTGATCGGGCATCACTGGCCGCTGGGTCTGTTCTGATCCGTTTCAGATAGTAATAAAAAAGCGTTGCCGGGTTTTCCCTGACAACGCTTTTTTTACGCGTTTATATTACTGAAAGCCGGTCGCCTGATGCGGTACATAAGCCATTTCCAGCTCGGCGATCTCTTCAATCGAAAGTTTCACCTCCAGCGCGGCAATGGCATCTTCCAGATGAGCGGGGCGCGAAGCACCGATAATTGGCGCGGTCACGACGTGTTTACTCAGGATCCACGCCAGTGCGATCTGTGCGCGTGGCACGCCGTGATCTTCCGCTATTTTCCCGACACGTTCAGCAATTTTACCATCAGCTTCATCGGTGGCGTCATACAGCGTTTTGGCAAAATTATCGGAAACTGAACGTACGGTGGTTTCTCCCCACGGACGGGTCAGTTTGCCGCGAGCCAGCGGACTCCACGGCAATACTGCAATGTTCTTTTCCAGACACAGCGGGTACATCTCGTTTTCTTCTTCACGCTGGATCAGATTGTACTGATCCTGCATCGACACAAAACTCGCCCAGCCGTTTTGCGCAGAGACATCCAGCGCGTGTTTGAATTGATGCGCATGCATCGATGACGCGCCGATAAATCGCGCCTTACCGGCTTTGACGACGTCATTCAGTGCTTCAAGTGTTTCTTCAATGGGTGTTTCGTAATCCCAGCGATGGATTTGCAGCAGGTCGACATACTCCATGCCGAGACGGCGCAGGCTGTCATCGATGGATTGCATAATCGAGGCGCGTGAAAGCCCCGGTTTTAATCCGGTGACGGCGTTGTACACTTTGGTCGCCACGACAATCTCATCGCGTCTGGCGAAATCCTTCAGGGCGCGGCCAACGATTTCCTCGCTGCTACCGTCGGAATAGCTGTTGGCGGTGTCAAAGAAGTTAATGCCGGCATCCAGGGCCTGCTGGATGATCGAGCGACTGCTCTCTTCCGGTAACGTCCACGCATGAGTGCCGCGATCTGGTTCGCCAAAAGTCATACAACCGAGACACAGTTTCGATACTTTTAGTCCGGTTTTTCCTAATGTGGTGTATTGCATGACATCTCCTGGTAATCATGAAGTGATAACAGAAAATCATTGAAAATGATTAGCACGCTATAACTGTAGCTTAAAGCAGGGGGAACTCGTGTGACTGAAGGGGAAAATGGAGAGGGAAATCCCCTCTTTCAGGTAGAAAGAGGGGAGGGGAATCAGGCCAGCCAGTCGGTTATCTGACGGTCAATGCCTTCGGCATCCAGTCCTAAATCGTGACGAATTTCTTCCTGTGTGCCTTGCGGAACAAAACTGTCCGCCAGACCGATATTCAGCACCGGCACCAGAATACGTCTGGACATCAGCAGTTCATTCACGCCACTGCCCGCCCCCCCCATGATGGCGTTTTCTTCCAGTGTGACCAGCACTTCATGGCTTGACGCCAGTTCCTGAATCAGTGCTTCATCGAGTGGTTTCACAAAGCGCATATCCACGACGGTCGCGTTGCGTTTTTCCGCTGCGGCCAGCGCTTCAGGCAACAATGTGCCGAAGTTAAGAATCGCAACTTTCTCGCCTTCACGACGCACGACGCCTTTACCGATTGGCAGTGAAGCCAGCGGTTCACTGGTGGCGCCGGTACCATTACCACGTGGATAACGCACGGCAACCGGCCCGCTGTTATGGTGATAACCGGTGTGCAGCATCTGACGACATTCGTTTTCGTCGCTAGGCGTCATGATGGTCATGTTCGGGATGCAGCGCAGGAAGGAGAGATCGAACGCGCCCTGATGTGTCTGACCATCCGCTCCGACGATACCACCGCGGTCGATAGCAAACAGTACCGGAAGATTCTGGATCGCCACATCGTGGATCACCTGATCATAGGCGCGTTGCAGAAACGTCGAGTAGATCGCCACAATCGGCTTGTATCCGCCAATCGCAAGGCCTGCCGCAAAGGTGACCGCATGCTGTTCGGCAATGGCCACGTCGAAATACTGCTGCGGGTATTCACGCGAGAAACGCACCATACCGGATCCTTCACGCATCGCTGGCGTGACAGCCATCAGCTTGCTGTCTTTGGCCGCGGTTTCGCACAACCAGTCGCCGAAAATCTTCGAATAGGTTGGCAGACCTTCTTTGCTTTTCGGCAACGTGCCGGAAGCCGGATCGAATTTAGGCACGGCATGGAAGCTGATCGGATCTTTTTCGGCTGGGGCGTAGCCTTTGCCTTTTTTCGTCATGATATGCAGTAGCTGCGGGCCTTTCAGGTCACGCATGTTTTTCAGCGTTTGCGCCAGCGCCACCACGTCGTGACCATCGACCGGCCCGATATAGTTAAAGCCCAGCTCTTCAAACAGCGTGCCCGGCACCATCATGCCTTTCAGATGTTCTTCGGTACGGCGCACCAGTTCTTTAATCGGTGGCAGGCCAGACAGGACTTTCTTGCCGCCTTCACGCAGACGCGAATACAGCTTGCCGGAGAGCAACTGTGCCAGATGATTATTCAGCGCGCCGACGTTTTCGGAAATCGACATCTCATTGTCGTTGAGGATAACCAGCATGTCAGGTTTGATGTCGCCTGCGTGGTTCATCGCTTCAAACGCCATACCTGCGGTGATCGCGCCATCGCCAATTACACAAACGGTACGACGACCTTTACCTTCACGTTCAGCAGCCACCGCCATGCCGAGGCCTGCGCTGATGGAGGTCGATGAGTGACCAACGGATAAGGTGTCGTATTCGCTTTCACCACGCCAGGGGAACGGGTGCAGACCGCCTTTCTGACGAATGGTGGAAATACGATCACGGCGACCGGTCAGAATTTTGTGCGGATAGGCCTGATGGCCGACATCCCAGACAACGTGGTCGAACGGCGTGTTATAGACATAATGCATCGCCACGGTCAGTTCAACCGTCCCCAGACCGGACGCAAAGTGTCCGCTGGACTGACTGACGCTGGCCAATAAATATTGGCGCAGCTCATCGCAGAGCTTAGGCAAGCTCTCTTTAGGAAGTGAACGGAGATCTTCAGGATTCTCCGCCAGCGCCAGTGTCGGGTATTTGGCTAATTCAAGGCTCATCAGTTGCTCATAGTAAGTTTAATTATCGCGTTCAATGATAAAGCTGGCTAACGCGAGAAGTGGCGCTGTGTTGTAAGAAAGTGCCGCCAACTGATCCAGTGCGGAAACGGCTTCCTGATACAGGTCCATGGCCTTAGCCTTTGCGCCGTCCAGCCCCAACAGGGCAGGATAGGTACTTTTTCCGAGTTGCTGGTCAGCGCCCTGGCGTTTGCCGAGCGTAGCGGTATCGCCAACCACGTCCAGGATATCGTCCTGAACCTGAAATGCTAAACCAATAGCCTGCGCGTAGTTATCCAGTATCGGTAAAACAGCACGTCCGGTTTCACCGGCAGCCAGCGCGCCCATGCGTACGGCGGCGCGGATCAGCGCACCGGTTTTATGGCGATGAATTTGTTCCAGTGCGTCGAGGTCAACCTGCTGACCTTCAGCGGCTAAATCCAGGGCCTGACCGCCACACATCCCGCTGGATCCGCTGGCGAGGGCCAGTTCAGAAATCATCGCCAGACGATCTTTTACCGCAACATCCGGCATTTCACTGTCAGCCAGAATCGAGAATGCCAGTGTTTGCAGAGCATCGCCCGCCAGAATCGCATTGGCTTCGCCAAATTTAATGTGGCAGGTCGGTTGACCACGACGCAAATCGTCGTCGTCCATGGCCGGTAAATCATCGTGTATCAGCGAATACGCATGGATGCATTCCACGGCAGCCGCAGGCGCATCGAGATTTTTCAGATCCAGACTGAACAACTGGCCGCTGGCGTAAACCAGATACGGACGCAGACGTTTACCGCCCAGCAACGCACCGTAACGCATGGCTTCAACCAGCGGTAAGTCGGCCAGCGGCAGTGCGCTGATATAGGCTGTTAATACCTGATCGACACGCTGTTGCATTGCGCGCAGTTCATGCGTAAATCCGTCAGCGCTGGAAAGGGAGATCGCTTCAGACATGACAGTTACTCGGCTTCCGGGGTGAACGGGGTCAGCGGAGCGTCGTTGTCGCTGTCGAGCAGGATTTGAACGCGCTGTTCTGCCTGTTGCAGCTTTTGCTGCCCCTGACGCGCCAGCTGGACGCCTTGCTCAAATTCGTTGAGTGCGTCTTCTAAAGGCAACTCGCCTGATTCGAGGCGGGAAACGATCTGTTCCAGTTCGGCCAGAGCCGTTTCAAAATTGGCAGGTGGTGCAGATTTTTTTGGCATAATTCTCTTTTAATATCGTTGATCAGAATGGATGATCGAAGTACTGAGGCGGCAGAGTCAGCGCTCAGCCTCAAGAGACATTCCTGTCCAGCATGACATCTGCTGCAGGGTTTTGTGCACAGAGTACCCATTTTAAGTGATATACTCTGCGCCGCAGATATTATTGCTAAGCCCAATGTGACACAAAATGAACATTTGGCTTAGCAATAATAGGATCCTAGATCCTTATTCAGCGACTTACTACCCCGTTTTTTCACCTGCTAACAAAAGACTGCCATGAAGTTTATCATTAAATTGTTCCCTGAAATCACCATCAAGAGCCAATCTGTGCGTTTGCGCTTCATTAAGATCCTCTCGAGCAGCATTCGCAATATCGTGCGACCGCATGATGAGACGCTGGCGGTGGTCCGCCACTGGGATCATATCGAAGTTCGCAGTAAAGACGAAAGCAAACACGACCTGATTCAGGAATTGCTCTGCCGCATTCCAGGTATCCGTTATGTTGAAGAAGTTGAAGACCGTCCTTACACCGATGTCCACAACATCTTCGAGCAAGCGCTGGAAGCTTACCGTGATGAAGTGGCAGGCAAAACTTTCTGTGTGCGTGTTAAACGTCGTGGTAAACATGATTTTACGTCTACCGAGGTTGAACGCTATGTCGGCGGTGGCCTGAATCAGCACATTGAATCAGCGAAGGTCAGCCTGAAAGATCCGCAGGTCACGGTGAAACTGGAAATTAACGACGATAAGCTGGTGCTGGTGAAAAGCCGCCTCGAGGGTCAGGGCGGTTACCCGATTGGCACGCAGGAAGATGTGCTGTCACTGATTTCTGGTGGTTTCGACTCCGGTGTATCCAGTTATATGCTGATGCGTCGCGGCTGTCGTGTGCATTATTGCTTCTTTAATCTCGGCGGCGCAGCGCATGAAATCGGTGTGAAACAGGTGGCGCATTATCTGTGGAACCGTTTCGGCAGCTCGCACCGGGTGCGTTTTATCGCGGTTGATTTCGAACCGGTCGTCGGTGAAATCCTCGAAAAAGTTGAAGACGGTCAGATGGGCGTTGTCCTGAAACGTATGATGGTGCGTGCGGCGTCTTCCATTGCTGAGCGCTACGGCGTGCAGGCACTGGTCACCGGTGAAGCGCTGGGGCAGGTTTCCAGCCAGACGCTGACCAATTTGCGTTTAATCGACAATGTTTCTGACACGCTTATTTTGCGTCCGCTGATTTCTCACGATAAAGAGCACATCATCAAGATTGCCCGTGAAATCGGTACGGAAGATTTTGCGAAAACCATGCCGGAATACTGCGGTGTGATTTCGAAAAGCCCGACGGTGAAAGCGGTGAAAGCAAAAATCGAAGCCGAAGAAGCGATGTTCGATTTTGAGGTGCTGGATAAAGTAGTCAGCGAAGCGCGCAATGTCGATATTCGCGAAATTGCTACACAGGCGGCGGAAGTGGTACCGGAAGTGGAAACTGTGGCTGAGTTCGTGTCAACAGACGTCGTTCTGGATGTCCGGGCACCGGATGAAGTGGAAGCCCAGCCGCTGGCACTGGAAAACGTTGAAGTGAAGCCGCTGGCGTTCTACAAACTGGCCACTCAATTTGGCGATCTGGATCAGAACAAAACCTATCTGTTGTATTGCGACCGTGGCGTGATGAGCCGTTTACAGGCGCTGTATCTGAAAGAACAGGGCTTTAACAACGTGAAAGTCTATCGTCCGTAAATGATATTCCGGATGTAAAAAAGGGGTTCAGCATCGCTGAGCCCCTTTTTACTGGCGGTAATCGGATCACGACTCCCGGGCACCTTCATCGGTGTAGTTATAAATCCCCGGAGCCAGAACCAGTTGCGCGGCAATTTCCGCTGCTTTTGTTTTACCCAGCAACAGATCGATAATTTTCAGGGCAAATTCCATTGACGTGCCCGGCCCCTGACTGGTCAGAAGATTAACGCGTGGATCGAAAATCACCCGACGATCGGACCATTTATTCGGGTCAATCTTATCCTTTAGGCCCGGAAAGCCGGTCATATTCCCGACCGGGAATAAATCGTGATACTCCAGCACCAGCGCCGGTGCGGCGCAGATAGCCGCAACAATTTTACCGCTGACATGCATCTGGCGCACTTTCTCTACCAGCAGCGGGCTTTCGCTGAAACAGGTTGCGCCACCGAGGCCACCGGGCAGAACGATCACGTCATGCTCATCATCTGCAACATCTACCAATGCGACATCGGCCAGAATACGCACGCCGCGCGAGCAGCGGATTTCCAGGTTGCCATCGCCTGCGACACTGGCTATCGTGACGTTAATGCCCGCCCGCACCAGCAAGTCAATTGCGGTAACGGCTTCTATTTCTTCGCTACCAGGTGCCAGGCAGACCAGAACTGACGCGCTCATAATCGTTTTCCTTTCTCTTAATCTGTTCAAATAAGCGGTTATTAACCGGCAGGGTCAGGCCGAACTTACGCCCGCGGCGCAGGACATAGCCGGTGATATAATCAATTTCGGTATGACGTTGATTGCGAATATCCTGCAGCATCGACGAATGGTTAGCGGAGGTGGATTCAATCACCTGATAGACGAAGCTGAGCAAAGATTCTCTGTGAATTTCGACGCCTTCAATCGCCATCACCTGCGCGACCTCCTGACTGATTTGCTCAATCTGATCGGCATACGCCAGCAGGTCGCCGTTGGTGCAATCATACAAAGCTGTCAGCGGATTAATCACGCAGTTCACCGCCAGCTTATTCCACAGCGACGGCTTGATGTTGTCATGCCAGGCCACGTCCGGTAAGGCATTATGCAGCGTATCCGCCAGTGAACTCAGCGCCGTACCGCGCGGAGTCACCGGGCCGATATGCGTCGCTCCGGCAGCCACATGGACAATTGCGTTGCCTTCATGACGCGCCGCATGGGTCGTTGCGCCCTGCAAAATCGCCAGACGGTTAGGGGGTAATTCATCAACAGTGCCCATGCCATTATGCAGCAGTAATATCGCGCAATTATCATTAAGCATCGGCATCAGCGTGCTTATTGCGCCGGAAACCTGCCACGCTTTCAACGTGACCAGCAGTAATTCGCTTTGTGCCAGATGTTCCGGGTCGTTAGTAGGCATATTGCGATTAAAAGCAATGCCTTCCGGCGAAATAACGTTAACGGCACAAAATGGCTGCGCAATGCGGATCCAGCCCTGAACGTCGTGACCTTGCTGATAAAGGGCCGAAAGCCAAAGTTGTCCCAGCGCACCGCAACCCAATACTGTTATTTTCATTGTGCCTCCCGGGAATTGTGGCGAAACAGGGCCATGAAATAGTTTGTTGAAAGAATATTCTGCTGTCCGGTTATCTTATTAGTATAGACATTTGTGCTGTAGATCACATTTTCACCTGCACTTTTTGACCCTCTGAGCATTTTATGTCCGGTACTTTGCTGTCGTTTGGCATCGGGGGTTGAAGGCGGTATTATGCACGCCATATAACGTGCAACACAAAAACTACAGGGAGAAGCGATTATGCCGTCTTTTGACATTGTTTCCGAAATCGACATGCAGGAAGTGCGCAATGCCGTGGAAAATGCCAGCCGTGAACTGCAAACCCGCTGGGATTTCCGCAACATTCCTGCCAGCTTCGATCTCAATGAAAAAAACGAGAGTATCAAAGTGGCCAGCGAATCAGATTTTCAGGTAAATCAGCTGGTCGATATTCTGCGTGAGAAGTTAGCCAAACGTGGCATTGAAGGCGGGGCGCTGGAAATTCCTGAGCAGATGGAGCACAGCGGTAAAACCTACAGCGTTGATGCCAAACTGCATTCCGGCATTGAATCCGCGCTGGCGAAGAAAATCGTCAAGCTGATCAAAGACAGTAAAATTAAAGTGCAGGCACAGGTTCAGGGCGACGAAGTCCGTGTTACCGGCAAAGCGCGTGATGATTTGCAGGCCGTAATGGCATTGATCCGCAACGGTGATCTGGGACAGCCGTTCCAGTTTAAGAATTTCCGCGACTGATAGCCTTCGTACTACGGTTATTTTAAAGGGACGCATTGCGTAATGCCGGTCACTTAAGGTGACCGGCATTGTTTTTTAAGGGATATTTCGACCTTTTTTCTCTCACTTCCCTGACATATTCACGCTCACGTCTCGAGGGCAGTTTTAGCATCGCTGCGTTGCTG